>JAAKFN010000179.1 GCA_011065045.1 Candidatus Anoxychlamydiales bacterium | reverse complement strand
TTTAGTTAAAAAATCTTTACCTAAAGGTATTTTATTAAAACGAATTTTCATCAAATTTAAAAACATCTCATCTACAATATATTTATCTCCTTCCTCTTTTTCCAAAGATGCAAAAAAAGCATCACTGCCAAATTCTTGGGAGACATATTTACTATAAATTGCTATAAGTTCTAAAGCTTCTTTAGTAGCATTTGATAAATCTATAGTTTTTTTTTGTTTCAAAAAAGAAAACCTTGGAATTGCATTATTATGGCTTGCTATATTTATGGCTGATAGAGCTTGTAACGAAGGGACGCCCATTTCTCTCCTCTCTTTATTTGGGTATTATTAATATAAAATATTATACATAATTATATCATTTTTTTATTAAATTTTAAATAGAAACTAAAGATTTTCATAAAAAAACAAACTAAAGCTTAAGTCTATGGGAACTAGCGATTTGAGACGGAAGATCTTTTTGAAATCAGTCTCTTTTGACAAGAAACTATTTGAAAATAACTCTCTGTTTTTTGCTCTAAAATGTGAGGTAGGCGCTTTTAAAAAGCTCACTTGAAATAGATTTGATGAAAATATCTTAGTCCATTTCGTGGAGTTTATGTTGAACCCATCTATTTTTCGGGAAACAAATCAGATAAAATAAGATGATTAAAAGCATAGGATAGATCAGATAAAAATACTTTTTATTTAAAATATTGTAGAGCAGTCCTCCGTAATATCCAAATAAGATAAGAATAACAACAAATAAAAATATCGCTTGAGACCAAATATGAGATATTTTAAGAGTTTTATAAGCTCTTAAAATTTGATGTTTCAAAATATTGTAAACGCTAAAAATAATAAAGATGATTCCAGGAATAAAAAGCCAGTAGGGTGAGATATTCAATCCCTCTAAAAATATAGACACATCTCCATGAGTTTCAAATGTTCTCCAAAGTATATAGCTATAGACTTGACCGATGTTTACTATCATGAACCAAAAAAAGAAGGAATAAAGATAGACTTTTTCTTGGATCTTTTTAGAGCTACATAATATAGCGCTAACAACATAAAGAGCTGCATTTATAATATTTGGGGTAATAGCTGTCATTGCTGCTAAGATGTTTCTGTTTTGAGCTAGCATTGCTTTGTAATCTGTCTGATCATCTAATAAAAATAGAGTGTAATCAGCAAAATGAAAATGAAATGGGTTTTTTTTAAATCCAAATATCCAAGCTATAAACGAGTGGGTAAATTCATGAATAGTTACCATGAGTATATGTGCAACTAGAAGTAAAATTATTCCAGCTAAAATATCTTGAATCACTTTTTTCATCTAATACTCCTAAATTTGGAGTATAGCTATCTGAAAATAAATTTGAATATTTTTTTTATTTTTTATTTAAGCTTGTTTTGAATATACATTGGTAGTGCAAAGCTAGCTTTGTGAATCTGTGGAGTGTAATATTTCATTTTAGAGAGATCTATATTAGCTTTTTTTAATGTCTCTATTGAGACATTAAAATGCTCACTAGAATCCGTAGCCCAACCAAGAGCCATAAATCCTCCAATATATCCAAAAACCGGAGCTATATAAAATCGGTTATCTTTAAATATTTTTTTTCTGGCCCTGTAGGTGTCAATGAGCTCTTTTCCTTGAGCAAAGGGAACCCCATTTTGTGTAACTATAATACCACCAGGGTTTAGAGCTTCTTTGCAATAAGAGTAAAATTCTTCGGTAAAGAGCACAATGCCTGGCCCTATCGGATCTGTTGAATCCACAATAATTATATCGAATTTCTCACTAGTATTTTTAACATAGTCAATGCCATCTGCAACTATCACATCAGATCTAGGATCTGAAAAAGCTCCATTTGATAGTTTCGGTATATGTTTTTTGCAAGCCTCTAAAGCTACGCCATCTATTTCTACCATAGTAGCTTTTTCAACTTCTTTGTGCAAAAGAACTTCTCTTAAAATTCCTCCATCAGCGCCGCCAATTATTAAGACTTTTTTAACTTTTCCATGAGATAATATGGGTACATGAGTTAGCATTTCATGGTAAATAAACTCATCGTTTTCAGTGGTTTGTAGAACATTATCTAAAGATAGAACTTTTCCAAAAATAGAATTTTCAAAAATTAGAATATCTTGAAAGTCAGACTTGCCTTCAAAAAGAATCTTAGAGATTTTTAACATCTGATTCCAATTAGAGCCATATAATTTTTCAACAAAAAAATTATCTAAATTATTACTTTCCATTTTTTTTCCTTTGTAAAAAAGTACTTACATATTTTTTGAATTTTTAAAAAGAGCTTTTTTCTCTACAAGATATTTTTCTATCTTTATCGTAATATGATAATAGTTAGCTTTAAAAATTTACAGATAAATAGATTCAAAGATTTCTTATTTAAAAAAAAGTTTTACTTTTTGCCGTTTAGATTTTCTCCATCATCAGGAGCTTTTTCTTCTGTTTTGTCTTTTCCGTTTAAAATCTCTTCCTTTGTATCATCTTTAGGTTTTCCTTCATGCTTTAAACTTTCAATTATGTTTTGCTCAATCGTTTTAGAAGCAATATCAGTGCCAATCGGCGCTGATGCTGAAATTGGCATGAATTCGCTTTTCTCTTCTTGTGGAGTGATTTGTGGATATTTTATTCTAAAATATATACCTATGATTGCAAGCAAACTAGATACTATAGCTATAAATAGGAATAGAGCGTAAATTTTTATTTCCATAAATAGAGAGGTTACAAAAGGTCCAATAATAGCACCTATCCCATAGGTCATCGCCATAAAACCTACAACAAAAGGTACGTATTTTGTATCGAATCTATCGCAGGCTTGAGAGATGCTTATCGGATATAAAACGAAAGTAAATCCTCCTAAGATAAAACAAAGAAAATATGCTAAGTAATTTATATCTGAGAGAAATATCATTAAAATTGAGGGGACTA
>JAAKFN010000178.1 GCA_011065045.1 Candidatus Anoxychlamydiales bacterium | reverse complement strand
GTCTTTCTTAATACCCTGAGCGCTTATAAAACCATCAAATGTTGTTTGCTCATCAGAATATATAATAATTTTTCCTGCCTCATTATTAGATAAAGCATCTGCAAAAATTTGCGATCCCTCATGAACTGTAGTTGTTTTAGCGTTTTTTATCTCAGGATTCTCTCCTTTATAATCACCGCCAATTAAAATTTGTGCCCTTCCATCTTTTGTAGAGGCATCTAGTTTGGCTGCGCTCTCGATATGTATATGATCTCCAGTTATTTGGATATCTTTTGAATTGATTTTTCCATTGATCGATACTACCCCTTCTTCAGCAGCTAAAATAACTCTACCATCTTTTTCAATAGCGCCATTTGTTTCGATTACACCTCTTGAGTTAATAGCTAAGGCATAAATATTATTTCCTGCTGCTTTTAGTTCTACGTTTACAGCCTTAATAGTTCCTTTATTTGAGCAAGATCCTTGATTTTTTATTCCAACACCAATCTTAGGTGTTTTCTTCTCTATTAATATAACATCCATTGCAGCGATTAAATTTACATTTCCTTTCTCAGATGTGATTTCATTTCTATTTTGAATATCTCTTGCTATAATATAGATATCACCAAAAGTATGGATTTTTCCTTTATTTATGATTTTTTCAATTGATTCAGATTTAAATCTCAAATCCTTAGCATTTAAAAATTCATCATTCGCAATATCTAAAGTTGATAGAGTTAAAGCATGGGTGTCTATTAAGGCATTTTTACCAACTAATATCCCGTTTTGATTGATTAAAAAAACATTAGCGTTAGATATAAGCTTTCCAAAAAGATGAGAAGGGTTTGAAGAGATCACTCTATTTAAAATAGCTGCATTATCACTAGATGCTATAATTTTTGTTATCTCATTTTCATTAATTGAAAAATCCTTCCAGTTGATAATTGCCTTATCCGATTTTTGATAGATCTTTAAAATCTCATTTATTCTCTCGATTTGAATATTCCCAGAGACAACCTTTTCTCCACTAGGATTAGCTAATGCTTTTGTTGCAATAAAAAGTATTAAAATTTTTAAAATTATTTTCATATTTATTCTCTTTTTAATAAGATGCAATAACACTTAAATGCCCTCTTGATCTACCACTTTTTGGAAAGGGTTTTCCATTTATTTTAAGCAATTGAAATCCATAATCAAAACGAAGGGTTAGATAAGTAGACATATTAAATCTAACACCTGGGCCCGCCGATAATAGAGATTTAGAGCTCTCAACAACACTTTTATCGACATTTGTCGCAAATCCATAATCTAAAAATGCTAAAAACTGCAAAGCATTATTTAAACTCTTCTTTCGAAATCGAATACTTGGAAATCTAATCTCATTTTTAAGTAAAATACCATTATCTCCTGTAACTTCATTTTCCATATATCCTCTTACGGTAAAGCTACCGCCGAGAGATAACTGCTCACTGAGTAGTAGTTTTGCATAAGAGATTTGTCCTAAAAAGTTAATAACCCACGACATATCCCACTTAAATCTAGTTACTCTTTCAATATCTAGGTCTATATATCCGTAGTCAGATTTAGCGCCAGGTCTTTCTATTTCAAATTTTGAGGTTTTATTATTTTTTGTAATGCCTCCAGGTGAGTAAAATGCAGAAACTTCAAAAGAGGTTACACCAAAACTATCATCATAAGTACCTTGATACTTTAATAAAAATTGAGCTACATCTATAAATCTATCAAAAGCTAAGTTCTCAGCAAAAAGCAAAAAGTTATTAGTTCTCTTAAAATCAAATCCTGCTATTAAATCGTGACTTAAATTTCCGATAATAGGAAGAGGGATCTCATATCTCGCAGCTGCTGTCCAACCTTTACCGGTTACACTTTGAAGCTCTGCTTCATCAGATATAGCCCTTGAATAGCTTCCTAAAAATTTTAAGATATTTTTCCAAGGAAGAGGGATAACATAGTTTCCTGATACTCCCCACCAATCATTAAATTTTTTGGCGCTCATAAACTGAAAGTTTAGTTGCTGATCTGATTTAAAAAGATTTCCTAAGTTAAATCCAGCTACAAATCTCGAGCTTCCAGCAATTGTATATGAGCTATTTTCATATCCTGCATATACTCTCATTGGAAATCTATCTTCGACATTTAAAATTATATCAGTCTCATTTAAGTTATCCCCTGCTTGATAAATTGCAGATACATTTCTAAAAGGATTGTCATTTAGCCACTCTAAATCTTGAATAACTTTATTTGTTGAAATCTTTTCATTTGGCTTTAGCCTTACTTGCTTTTTGATTCTTTCCTTAGAAAAGTATCTAGCGCCCTCAACCTCAACTTTGCCAAGTTTTGCAACTTGAATAACTACATAGACATCTCCATCTGTAATATCCTGTCCAACAGGGATATTCACACCAACGAGTGGATAACCCTCTTTTCTAAAGTAATTTACGACAAAGATTTTGATTTCATCTAATTTGTCAATAGTTATAGGATCTCCAATGAATTTACCTATCTTCTTTTTAAAACCTTTAGGATCTGGTATATCCACATTATCAATAAAGATAGGATCCTTTAGATCCTTAATTTCGTTATACTTACTTTGAAAAACTAAACCCTTTAATTTCTCAACGAGTATCTTTTTGTTCTGCTCTTTTTTTATAGAGCTTTGATACTCATCTTTTTGCTCAGCAAAAACCATAGAAAAAAGAGAGATAAAAATGAAAAAAGACTTAATCATAACTTATATATATATTAGTTCCCTAATCGTGATAATAAAGAAAAAAAGATTTTTGGAAACAAAATTTTTTATTTTTTTTTTGATAACAATGATTAATTAGTGTCAATCACCCTAAAGGAAGGGGCTTGAACCGTGAGGATCAGGGGCAACTGGTTGATTAGGGGGCAAAAAGGAAACTTTATGCAGAAGTTAGTCGGAAGAGATACATACACACCTACGGATACTCCACTAG
>JAAKFN010000177.1 GCA_011065045.1 Candidatus Anoxychlamydiales bacterium | reverse complement strand
TAATTTGGTCCTAAAGATTCATCAGAAGATTGAACTGCATAAACATTTACGTTTTTGAAATATCCAATGTTTTCTAATTTCTGCTCTGTTGCTTTTAATTTTCTTGAATCAAATTTTTGACCTGGTACTAAAAGAGATTCTCTTAAAATTACATTGGGTTTTGTAGTTTTATTGCCATAGATTTTAATAAGACCAATTCTATACTCTTCTCCTTCATCTATATAAAAATTTATATTATAAATAGGTTCATTTTCTTGAAGATATGTGTCAAAGTAAATATTTGCATCGATATAGCCTTTCGTTCCATATGCATCTTTTATGGCATTTGTAGTAGCTCTTATTTTATCTGGAGAAAAGATCTCGCCGGGATGAACTAAAAAACTATTTATTACCTCATCATTTGTAAGAAGTGAGTTTCCCTCAAATGTAATTTTACCAAAGCGATATAACGTGCCTCTATGAGCTATAATTGTGATAATAATTTTACCAGTTTGAGGAATCTCGAATATTTCAATATCTACTTTAGCGTCAGCATAACCTTTGTTTTGAAGGAAGTTGATGATATTCATTTTATCTTGTTCTGCAGCTTCTTCTTTATATGTTCCTGTGTCAGTTATCCAGCTAGTTAATAGATTGTGTTTTCTGGTTTGCATTGCCTTTATAAGCTCTGTTTGCTCCTCTTTAGAAAAGCCTTCAAAATAAATGTTTTGAATTTTCCCAGATTTTCCCTCTTTTACATATATATCTATTTTAACTTCATTTTTATAATCTAAAAGATTTTCCTTAAAGGATATTTGAGTTTCAAAATAACCTCTTTTTACATAGTATTCGTTTACTTTATTAAGAGCTGCATTGAATTTTGCTTTGTTAAAGACACTAAATGGTTTTATGCCCAGCTCTTTTTGAAGTTTACTTGTAGAAACCTTTGTATTTCCATGGAATTTTATCTTGACAATAGTTGGTCTTGCCCAAAGCTTTATGGTTATATAAATTTTGTCATCTTTTACTTCAAAGCTAGGCTCTATTCTATCAAACTCTTCTGATAGCTTTTTTAAATCACTATCAAAAGTTCTTTGTGAAAAGAGCTCTCCTGCTTTAGTGGCGAGTTTAGTTAAAATTACTTGAGTATCATATCCTTTGTCTTTTGCATTTTCGATTTTTATTTGGACATCTGCGATTTCTTTTTTTTCAAAACTATCATCTGCAAACAGAAAAGAGCTTAGAAAAAGCAGTACTAAAGATAGATACCTAGATGTTTTTATCATTATGATTCCTTATTATTTTACTTTTGAGTTTTGATTATAAAAAATCAAAAGTAAAAAATCAACAAAGTCTAAAATGATTGTCTTCCAACAAAAGCCTGAGATAGGGTTACTCCATCTATATAGTCTAAAGAAGTGCCCATTGGAAGGCCAAAAGCGAGCCGAGAAACATTAACTTTATAATCTAAAAGTTCTTCTTTTATATATAGAGAAGTTGCATCTCCTTCAATTGTTGAATCCAATGCTATAATCACTTCACTGATTGAAAAATTTTCAATTCTTTTTTTTAACCTAATAATATTTTCTTCATCGATCTCTTTTCCTTCAATAGGGGAGATCAAAGTCTCTAAAATATGGTAAAATCCATTATATGTTTTAGTTTTTTCAAGTAAAAAAACATCTCTAAACGATGATACTATACATATTTTTTTTGAATCTCTCAAATTGCTATCACAAAACTTACATATATTTTCAGCAATTAAGCAGCCACAAACAGAGCAATGTACTATATTTTTTTTTAAATCTTTAAAAAGATCGCCTAGATCGTCTAGCTCAAAATCACTATATTTGATTAGTTCAAAAGCAAATCTCTCTGCAGTTTTAGCTCCTACTCCTGATAATTTCTTTAGATAATGAATAAGCTTTAAAAGATCTTTTGGATACATATATTTAGTTTTTTAATAACACTTCAAATTATAAATATAGCAAAAAAATGATTTTAAATGAAGAGAAGAAAATTTTTATAAATATATTTATATAGTAAATTTTATTTACTCTTTCATTTTAGAGGGTTTTTTAGTAAAATATCTATAAATTAAGACGTAAAGTAAGGATTAATATATTGTGGCAAAAGCAAAAATAATAGGTCTTGGCTCATACTATCCAAAAAAAGTTTTAACAAATAAAGACTTAGAGAAGATGGTTGAAACTACAGATGAGTGGATTAGAACTAGAACAGGTGTTGAGGAAAGAAGAATAGCAGCTGATGATGAATTCTCATCAGATATGGGAACTCATGCCGCAAATAAGGCCCTAAAAGATGCAAATTTAAAGGGATCTGATATTGACTTTATATTAGTAGCAACACTCACCCCTGATTATATTTTTCCATCAACAGCTTGTTTGATTCAAGAAAATATTAAAGCAAATAACGCCCCAGCTTTAGATATACAAGCTGCATGCTCCGGCTACGTTTATGCACTCACTTTAGCTAAATCCTTAGTAGAGGCCAAAACTTATAAAAATGTGTTAATTGTAGCGACTGAAAAACTATCGTCAATAGTTGATTATAAAGATAGATCGACTGCCATTTTATTTGGTGATGCAGCAACTGCATGCATAGTTAGTCTAGATGGAAAAGGGTTAGAGATAAAATCTACATTTCTAGCAGCTAGCGGAAAAGAAGCTGATCTTTTAATTCTTCCAGCTGGAGGCAGTAAACTGCCTGCCTCACTACAAACTGTTAAAGAGAAAAAACATTACATTCAAATGAAGGGTAAAGAGGTTTATAAGCACGCTGTTAGAAGAATGAAAGAAGCAATAGAGATATGTTTAGAAGATGCTAATTTAACAGAAAAAGATATATCTTGGCTTATTCCTCATCAAGCTAATGAAAGAATTATCGATGCTATTGCTAAAAGATTTGAGCATTTAGAGAGTGATAAAGTATTTAAAGAGGTTGTTCATAAATTTGGTAATACTTCA
>JAAKFN010000176.1 GCA_011065045.1 Candidatus Anoxychlamydiales bacterium | reverse complement strand
TCATTATTATGGATGAACCAACAGTTGGTTTAGATCCACAGTTAAGAAGGCTTTTATGGAAATATATCCTAGATCTAAAAGCTGAGGGTAAAACTATTATTTTAACAACTCATTATCTAGATGAAGCAGATATTTTATCAGACAGGATCTGTGTTATAGATAATGGAGTTGTAAAAGCTTTAGAAAAGCCCTCTATATTAAAAGAGAGATGGAAATCTCAATCTTTAGAAGATGTTTTTTTAGAGCTAATTAAAGAAAAAGACAAAGAAGAGAAAAAATGAAAAATTTGTTAAAAACGTTTTGGCAAATAGTTTTTAGAGAGATTGTAATTTTCAGAAAAGTTATTGTAAGCAAGATTATTGATCTTCTAATAATGATTAGTGCAAATATCATTGTTTTTACTTATTTAATGCCATCTTTTGGTCTAAAATCAAATTATGGACCTTTTATAGTAATTGGTCTAATACCAGCAATTGCTTTATTTGAAGCAATACCAAGAACATCAACTCTAGTTATGGATATAACAGGAAACAAAAAAATATCTTATCTACTTACTCTTCCAATGCCATCATTTATGAGTATTGGAGCTATCGCTATGGGTTGGGCCTCAAGTTCATTTTTATATACTATATTCATTTTACCTATAGCTAAAATCTTTTTATTTAATAAGTTTGACTTGAGTAATTTTTCTTTTTTCAAATTTTTAATTAGCTTTACTTCCATTCAAATAATGCTTGGATTTTTCTCACTATTTTTAGCGTCTTTGATTAAAGACATGAAATATATGTCATGGATTTGGGCGAGAATTGTAAATCCTCTTTTTATGTTAGGAGGTTTTTTCTATAGCTGGCATTCGATTAATGCTATCTCACATATAGCTGGCACTATAAATCTTTTCAATCCAATCATGCTATCTACTGAAGCTATTAGAGCTGCTGTTTTAGGCCAAAGCGGATATCTTCCTTTTTGGTTATCTGTTTCAGCTATCTGGTTTTTTACTTTAATTTTTTCAACATTTGGTATTATGAAAATTAAAAAAAGATTGGATTGCGTGTGATCTATTTAGACATTATCGACACTAATATAAAGCTAGAGACTAAAAGGTTAATACTTAGAAAGCCTCTACCTGAAGATATTGAAGATATTTTTGAGTATGCAAAAGAAGAAGAAGTTGCTAAATTCACGAGATTCAAAGCTCATAAATCTCTTCAAGATACTAAAATGTTTTTGCAGATAGTAAAACAACAACATCAAAATAAAACAGCTCTAACACTTCTTTTAGAGCTAAAAGAGAATAAAAAGGTAATTGGCTCTATATCTTTTTTAAATATATCTCAGGAAAATGAGAGAGCGGAAATAGGTTTTGCTTTATCTAAAGAGTATTGGAGTAAAGGTATTATGACAGAGGCTATTCAAAAATTATTAGAGTTTGGGTTTAAGAAAATAAAATTCAATCGAATAGAGGCTTTTTCAAACATAGAAAATTTTAGATCTTCTAATCTACTTAAGACATTCATGCAAAAAGAGGGGCTTTTAAAAGAGAGAGATAAAGTTAAAGATAGATTTTGGTCTTTTAATATCTATTCCATCTTAAGAAAAGAGTATATATTGAAAAAATCATTTAGATAATTATTTTTCAAAATATAGCAATTATTTGCCTTCTTTTTTTTGTCTTTTTTTTTTATAATAAATAGGTATGTATACGTTTCAATTAAAAATAATAGAGTTTATTCAGCTACTTAGATCGCCTTTTTTAGATGAGCTTTTCAAGTTTTTAAATCTATTTGATACTCCAATTTTTTATTTAATTTTATTTCCCATGCTTTGGATAGGATATAGCTATAGATTTGGAGCTAAAACTTTTTTTATTTTGATGCTTAGCGCTATTGTAAATGAGTTTTTAAAAAATATCTTTATGCAACCCAGGCCCTATATTCTGGATCCAAATGTAGGAATAATTCATGTCTTGAGTAATTACGGTCTGCCTTCAGGAGCTGCGCAAACAGCTGTTATATTACCGCTTTTGTTAATTGAGCATTTCAAAAAAAAGAAATGGCCAGTTATTGTTGGGATAAACTATTTTTTTTGGATAAGTCTATCTAGGCTATATTTAGGTGTGCATTTTTTAACAGATATTATAGCAGGGTGGTTTATAGGTCTTGGTCTGTTTTTAGTTTATTTATATCTATTTCCTCTTATAGAAAAGATGCTAAAAAAATATAAGCCAGCAAATGTCTTTTGGATAGCTCTTTTTTCTCTATTCATGCTCTCTTTAATACCTCAGTTGAATATGCATTTTTTTGGATTCTTAGCTGCATTTTTAGGGATTTTTTTATCAAATAAATTTGGTATGTTTTTGAAAGATACCAAAACGCTAAAAGCGTTTTTTAAAAGAGCTGTTTTTGCTATTTTAGGGGTTTTTGTAATTACACTTGTAATCTCTTTGATATTTAAAAGCAGGCCATCTTTTATTAAAGAATCAAGCTACTTTTTTATGGGGCTTTGGATAAGCTTTTTTTGTTCGTATTTATATAAACGGTTTTTTATAAAACACAGAAAAACAAAAAAATGAAAAAGAAAATTTTTATCGGATCTATAATTCTTATATTCGCTGTTTTTAGTTTCATTTATCTGAAATCTTTCAAACCGAAAGAAAAAGGCTCGTTTTGCGCTTTTTGTGATGAAAAGGTAATAAACTATCAAAAATATTTCGAGGATGAATACTCGATAGGTTTATGCTCTTATAAGCCTCTTTTAAAAGGGCATTCATTAATAATTCCTAAAAGACACGTTGAAAGACTAGAAGATCTTACTGATAGTGAAATGCAAGGTATTTTTAGTCTTATAAAAAAAACAAATGTAGCTGTTCAAAAGGTTTTGGGTAATAAAAGTTATATCGTTATTCAGAAAAATGGAAAAGAAGTAGGTCAGAGTGTTTTCCATGTTCACTTTCATTATATCCCAAGAAATGAAAATGGATCTAACTTTGGGTTTTTAACAAGGTTTTTAACCTATCCATTTAAGAGAAAATTAAATCAAAATGAGATGCAAGATATTAAAGGA
>JAAKFN010000175.1 GCA_011065045.1 Candidatus Anoxychlamydiales bacterium | reverse complement strand
AAAACTATTAAATGAGCTTCAAACTTTTGAAACCGATAAGTTTTTTGATATTTCGCTTTTAAAGGCCACTCTCTGGCCCTATCAAGAAATTGGAATAAAGTGGCTTTGGTTCTTGTATGCTAACGGCCTCTCAGGGCTTTTATGTGATGATATGGGGCTTGGAAAGACCCACCAATCCATGGCTTTGATAGCAGCTCTTCATAAAGAAAAAAGTTTTAAATTTTTAGTTGTGTGTCCAACATCTGTAATTTATCATTGGGAAGAGCTCTTAAAAAAGTTTTTGCCATCTATAAAAGTATATGTCTATCATGGTGTTTATAGAAAGTTAGAGAAATTCACAAAAGATTGTGATCTTCTTTTAACATCTTATGGAATAATCAGATCTGAAAAAGATAAGTTAAAAAAACTTAAATTTGAGTTAGCTATTTTTGATGAAATCCAAATCGCTAAAAACATAAATTCTTTAACTCACAGGGCTTTATCTAATATAAATGCAACTATGAGACTAGGGCTCACTGGAACCCCAATAGAAAACTATTTAATCGAGCTCAAATCTATCTTTGATGTAGTTCTACCAACATATTTACCTAGCGTATCTGTTTTTAAAGAGTTTTTTGTAACTCCAATAGAAAAAGAAAATGATCTACAAAGACAAAAGCTCTTAAAAAAGTTAATTAAGCCCTTTATTTTAAGAAGAAGAAAAAAAGATGTTTTATTTGATCTTCCAGAAAAAATAGAAGAGATTGCTTATACAGATTTATCAAGTGAACAAAGACATCTTTATAACGAAATTATCTTAGAGTCCAAAAAAACAATCATTAAAGATCTTAAAGATGAGACAAAAAAAGTCTCATATGTTCATGTTTTTTCTCTTCTCTCCAAACTAAAACAAGTTTGTGATCATCCATCTTTAATTTTAAAAGATGTAGATAGATATGAAGATCATGAATCTGGAAAGTTTGAGCTTTTTATTGAACTTTTAAATGAAGCAAAAGAGAGCTCTCAAAAAGTTGTAGTTTTTTCTCAATACCTAAATATGATTGAAATCATAAAAAAATATTTAAAGAAAAAATCGATTGGTTATGCTTGTATAACAGGTGCTACAAAAAAAAGATTCAAAGAGATAAAAAAATTTAAAGAAGATCCAAAATGTTTGGTTTTTGTAGCATCGCTTCTAGCAGCTGGGGTTGGAATAGATCTATCAGCCGGATCTGTTGTTATTCATTATGATCGTTGGTGGAACCCTGCAAAAGAGAACCAAGCAACAGATAGGGTTCATAGAATTGGACAAAATAGAGGTGTTCAAGTTTTTAAACTCGTTACAAAAAATACAATAGAAGAGAGAATTCATATGATTATAGAGAGAAAAAAACATCTAATAGAGCAAACCATTGGAATAGATGAAGCTGATGAAATTAAAACTCTTTCAAGACAAGATCTAATAGAAGTTTTAGAGAAGCTAGATCGTTAATTTTTTTTGTAAATTATATTAATTTTTTTAATTCATCCTTTTAAAACCTCTAGAAAATTCAAAAAAAAATTAGACTTGGTAGCTTTTTTATCTTAATGAAATTATATCCAAAATCTTGTATCATCTTTCATAGATTTTGAGGAAAAAATGAAAAGTCTTTATAAATTAGCTATTGTTGGTAGAGCAAACGTTGGTAAATCACTTCTTTTTAATAGAATCTGTAAAAAAAATATTTCAATTGTACATGAACAAGAGGGCGTTACAAGAGATCGTATATATAGCAGGGCTCTATTTAATGAAAAACCTTTTACTGCTATAGATACAGCAGGTCTAGAAGCTAATAAATTAAAATTATCTTTAGAAGATGAAGTAGATATTCAATCTCAGATAGCGATAGAGGAAGCTGATGTTCTAGTAATGGTAGTAGATGCTAAAGTAGGGATTACTTCTCTCGATCATGTAGTTGCAAAAAATCTTTTGAAAACAAAGAAAAGAGTTGTCTTAGCAGTTAATAAAGTAGATACCGACAGGCTTAAAGACAAAATCTTTGAATTTCAAAAACTCGGATTAAAAAACATGATAAATGTCTCAGCTGCTCAAAATTTTAATATAGAAGAGCTTCTTACCATAGCTTTCAAAGACTTCGAATTTGATGAGAAGATCAATCTTGTAAGTGAAAGAAAAACAAAAATAACAATAGTTGGTAGAACCAATGTTGGAAAATCCACTTTAATAAATGCTCTTTTAAATGAAAAAAGAGCAGTGGTAAGTGATCAAAGAGCAACAACTAGAGATAGCATCGATAGTGATATCACAATAAAAGATAAAACATACACTTTTATAGATACGGCAGGAATCAGAAGAAAGAGTAAAGAGAAAGATATTTTAGAGAAATTCTCTCATTCTCAAACTCTAAAAAGTATAGAAAGATCAGATATCTGTTTGCTTGTTTTAGACGCTGAAGATTTTATAACTTTTCAAGATAAAAAAATCTTAAAGTTTATAGAACAAAAATCTAAAGGCTGCATTATCTTAGTTAATAAATGGGATAAAATAAAAGATATTCGCCAAGAGCATTTTCTAAAAGCTTTAAATCAAAAAAAATCATATTTTCCAACTATAATTATCTCTGCTACAAAAAAATTAAATTTAAACAAAATTTTCCCTTTAATAGATAAAATCCAAAAAAATAAATCAAGAAATGTTCAAACAGCAATACTTAATAAATTTGTTGAAAAATGCATACAAAAAAATCATCCACCTATGATCGATGGGAAAAGACTAAAAATCTATTATTTAACTCAAATAAAAAATAATCCTCCTTACTTTTTGTTTTTTGTAAATTATCCAAATCGTTTTTCTGATACTTACAAAAAATATCTAATCAATAATTTTAGAAAGAATTTTGATTTTGAAGGATCTCCTATAATCTTTGGAATTAAGAAAAAACCTCAACGTTAAACATTTAAGTGTTAGTTGTTATTAAGGAACCTCTGAAAAACTCCTTTAAAACCTCAAATTAATTTCCAAACAATAATTTCCTGCTTACTTAAATAATGTTAAAAACATTTTTAAAAAAGTATGAAAAAATCTTTTTTCTATA
>JAAKFN010000174.1 GCA_011065045.1 Candidatus Anoxychlamydiales bacterium | reverse complement strand
TCCTGAGATTCAAAAAAACGCTTTTTATGGCACTCAAAATTTATCAAACAAGAATAAGCAACAAGTAGGAGTATTAGACTTTATACATTTTGATCTTTTCTCATCAGCAAGATCATTTGCAAACTATGACTTATGGAGCTTATTTAGGTGGAGATATAAAATGAGGGTAAAGACAAGCCTAAAGAAGCGGGATTGCGCGAGCTATTTGTTCAAAAATTCACCCTAGTTGGAATATTTACTGCTATTATTCCAAATTAGTTGTAACTTTGCAATAACTTCATTTAAACAACTAACCCTAAGCAGTTTATTTTCTAAATTAAAATTGTTTAAGATGTTTTTTAAAAATTATTATACTAAAAATTCACCACTTTCATCAAAAAAACAAACCATATGGAAATATCTTGTAACAAAAAATTTTAAATGTAATAAAAAAAATAAAACCTTAAGTCAGTTTATAGGCTTACAATATGCAAAATAAATACATTCTTTTTTTTGATGAAATCACCATGAAAGATCTCCCATCTGTTGGAGGTAAAAACGCATCGCTCGGTGAGATGATCAATCAATTAAAACAAGAGAGCATAAATGTTCCGATGGGTTTTGCTCTAACAGCTTTTAGCTACTGGGCGTTTATAGAACATAACAATCTAAAAAATAAAATTGAGTTTTTATTAGAGAGAAGAAAAAACAAAAAAACATCTCTAAAAGTTACTGGAAAAGCGATTAGAAAACTTATTTTAAGAGGGAAATTTCCAAAAGAAATTGAAGATGAAATAAAAAAAGCATATCTAAAACTTTCCAAAATCTATAACTTAAAAAATGTAGATGTTGCGATTAGATCTAGCGCAACAGCGGAAGATCTGCCAACAGCTAGTTTTGCAGGACAGCTGGAGAGTTTTTTAAATGTTAAAACGTTTAGAAATGTTTTAAAAAAATGTATCCATTGCTACGCATCTTTATTTACTGATAGAGCAATTATCTATAGAGAAGAAAAGGGGTTTGAGCATTTAAAAGTTGCGCTATCTGTAGGCATACAAAAAATGATAAGATCAGATTTAGCTGGATCTGGCGTAATTTTTACTTTAGATACTGAATCCGGTTTTCGAAATGTCATTCAAATCACAGCCGCTTTTGGTCTTGGAGAAAATGTTGTTCAAGGGATAGTAAATCCCGATGAATATATAACATTTAAGCCTCTGCTTTTAGATGAAAGTAAAATTCCGATTTTACAAAAAAAACTCGGAAAAAAAGAAAAGAAAATGATCTACATGCCAAATGGCACTAGAAATATTTTGACAACTCTAAAAGAAAAAAACTCATTTGTTTTAACAAATGAAGAAATTTTAAGATTATCTAGATGGGCTTTGTTAATTGAAAAACTCTATCAAAAACCAATGGATATCGAATGGGCAAAAGACGGGCTGTCCAATCAACTATTTATCGTACAAGCAAGGCCAGAGACTGTGCAAGCTTTAAAAACCAAAGAGCACTATTCAAGCTATAAAATTCCTTGCCCTGGAAAAATAATAACTACAGGACTTGCAATTGGAGAAGCTATCTCGCATGCAAAAGCTCAAATCATTAAAAGCATAAAAGATATCGATAAATTTATTGATGGCTCCATTTTGGTAACAACAACGACCTCTCCTGATTGGGTGCCTATCATGAAAAAAGCAAGTGGTATTATTACAGATCTCGGAGGCAGAACATCTCATGCAGCAATAGTATCAAGAGAGCTAAGTGTCCCAGCGATTGTCGGAACTTCAAATGCTACAACAAAAATTAAAAACGGCCAAAAAATTACTATCTCTTGCGCAGAGGGAGAAGAGGGCAGAGTATATGATGGTTTAATTGAATTTGAAAAAGAAGAGATTGATTTAAAGAAACTTCCAAAAATAAAAACTGAAATCATGATAAATATAGCGTCTCCAGAAGGGGCTTTTCACTGGTGGCATCTACCTATTAAGGGTATTGGTCTTGCTCGTATGGAATTTATAATAAATAACATTATAAAAGTGCATCCTATGGCACTTTTCCATTTTGATAAAATCAAAAGCGCAAAAACTAAACAAACTATCTCAAAGCTCACTAAAGGATATTTAGATAAAAAAGATTATTTTATCGACAATTTATCTCGCAGCCTCGCTAAAATTGCTGCATCTGTTTACCCAAACCCTACAATTGTTAGACTAAGCGATTTTAAAACAAACGAGTATTTTAATTTAATTGGCGGAGATGAATTTGAATTTAAAGAAGAAAATCCAATGCTCGGTTTTAGAGGAGCATCAAGATATTACAACAAAAGATATATTGATGGTTTTAAATTAGAATGCTTAGCTATAAAAAAAGCAAGAGAGCTTCTAGGTCTCGATAACATAGTTATTATGGTCCCTTTTTGCAGAACCATACAAGAAGCTGACAAGGTTTTAAAAGTTTTAAGTGACAACTCTCTTAAAAGAGGTGAAAAAAATTTAGAAATATATGTAATGGCAGAAATTCCCTCTAATATAATATTAGCAAAAGAGTTCTCTAAAAGATTTGATGGATTCTCAATAGGCTCTAACGATCTAACCCAGCTAATTTTAGGAATAGATAGAGACTCAAAAGAGCTATCTGAGATATTTGACGAAAATAACGAAGCTATAAAAATATCTATTGAAAGCTTAATAAAAGATGCTCATGCGATGAACACTAAAGTTGGAATTTGTGGACAAGCACCATCTGATAAATTAGATTTTGCAAAATTTTTAGTTGAAAAAGGCATAGATACCATATCTTTAAATCCAGATAGTGTCATTAAAGTTATCAACTACTTATCTAAAATAGAAAAAAATAGCTAAACTATTTTTTCTAGTTTAGCTATTATTTTTTTTGAAACTTAGCCTTTTGAAGATTTAGATCTTATTTAAGCTTGCCGAGTTAAAAATATTACTTTTATCTTTTTAGGTGCAAAAAACTTATCAAGTACTTTTTTTACAGGCTCTATTTCAAACTCCTTACAAGAAAATATATCTATATATGCATCTCCATTTTTATCCACTAAATGACCAGTAATAGAACTAGTCTCAATTAGCTGCACAAAAGAAAAACCAGCAGCATCGGGATTATG
>JAAKFN010000173.1 GCA_011065045.1 Candidatus Anoxychlamydiales bacterium | reverse complement strand
CCACAAAAAAGTAAAATTATTGAAGGTATAATTGAGACCAAATCAAAGCTAGCTACTACTCAAAAATCAAAACTTTTACTCTATATTCTCTTAAAAATAACTCAAGATTTTACAACTAAGATAAAACAAGTTAGAAGTGCTGTCATAGCCCAAGAGCAGCAAATGCAAGCTGTCACTAACAAAGCAATAGTAGTATTAACCAAAAACGAAGAAATTTTAAATCAGTATTTATCCAGCTTAGTACCACTTAGAAATGTACTAGAGGCTATATTTTCTGGAAGATACATATCCTTATATGAGAAAGATTACGATCTACTTCAAGATCTAATGATTGCAGTGAAACAATCCGAAGATTTATGCTCAATTAGCGTAAAAAGCATTAGATCTCTCAGAGACTCCTATCAGATTTTATTTACTAATGATGTTAACAAAACTATCAAGCTTTTGACTGCTATCACTATAATTTTTACAATTCCAACGATCATTGCATCAATTTATGGAATGAACGTTAAACTTCCTTTTGCGACAAATCCTCATGCCTTTTTAATACTAATCAACATAACGATTGTAATATCATTGATTTCAGTATTCATTTTTGCTAGAAAAAAATGGTTGTAGATCTTTTATCCAAACCTTTGATAGCAACCACTTAGAAAAAGAAAAGTTAAAAAAATCAAAAGTTTCTTAATCATAATATTTTTTTTTGCTAAGATGTTTTTGTTGATAATAACATTTTCACATTTTAAGGACATCTTATGGCAAAAAGACCAATCTATTATGACACAGAAACAACAGGGCTCAGCTCTCAAAAAGATCGTATTATTGAATTAGCCGCTTTTGATCCTGAGCAAAATAGAACCTTTGAAGAGCTTATTAATCCAAATATGCCTATTCCTGAAATGTCAACCAGTATCTGTAACATAACAGATGATATGGTAAAAGATGCTCCAACTTTTGATATCATTGGAAAAAAATTTATTGAGTTTTGCGGATCTGATACGATACTCATAGCTCATAACAATGATAGTTTTGATAAACCTTTTTTAGATGCTGAATTTAATAGAGCAGATCTTAAAATGCTTGATTTGCCATTTATAGATTCATTAAAATGGGCAAGAAAGTATAGATCTGATCTTCCTAAACATTCTCTTCAATATTTAAGAGAGATGTATAATATTGAGGCTAACCAAGCTCATAGAGCTTTAAATGATGTTATTGTCTTACATAAGGTCTTTGAAAAGATGATTGATGATCTTGATATAGAGACTGTTTTAAAATTGTTATATGAGAAAAAAAGTGATTTAGTTGAATACATGCCTTTTGGAAAGCATCAGGGCAAGAAACTCTCAGAGGTACCAAAAGGATATATTAGGTGGCTTCAAGAGAATGACGCTCTTGATAAACCTCAAAATGCTAATTTGAAAAAAAGCTTTGAAAAATTAAATCTTTTATCTAAATTATAGCGTATGAAAACAACAATTATTGGATGTGGATATATTGGACTCGCTCTAGCTGAAAATCTACATCAAAAACATCATTTTTTAACTTGCACAACTATTAACCCAAAATCCATAGAAAAGCTAAAAAAAACAACTCAAAAATCTATAATTATGCGAGGGACTGATAAAAATGAGATCTCTCTAATTTTAGAAGATAACGATGTAATTATTGTAACAGTAGAAGCTAAAAACCCTGATGAGTTTGAAAATACATATCTTCAAACAGCGCATACAATAAAAGAGTGCGCTAAAGAGATAGATACTCCAAAAAGGATACTATTTACCTCTAAAACCTCAGTTTACGGCAATCAAGATGGTATGTGGGTTGATGAATCAACTCCCCTAAAAGCAAAAGATCATTTTGCAAAAATTTTAATAGATACTGAAAATACTATATTTTCATTAAATGATCTTGGCTGGAGCGTAGCAATACTTAGACTCTCTCAAGTCTATGGACCTTCAAAAGAAATTGTAGATCTTTTCAAAGAGTCATATAAAAAAGTTATTCCAGGCCACAGCGATTATTATACGAATATGGTTCATAGAGATGATGTAGTAGGAATAATATCTTATCTCATAGATCACGGTATTAAAGGTATTTATAATGCTACCGATGACGAACATCCAACAAGAGAAGATTTTGCGAAAAAAATCTGTGCTAAACTAAATCTTGATCCTCCAAATTTTGATCCTAATCTTGCTGATTTACCAGATAATAACAAAAGGGTTGCAAATTACCGAATCAAAGAAAAAGGTTATGTATTTAAACATCCTACTCGAGTGCTTTGATACAAATTTCACAAAGCTATATTTGAAATAGAAAATTATAAAATTATTTGATAGCAATAAATTCAATTTTACCGTCATTCACTATCGAGATATTATCCTTAAATACACCTAAAGTTTTGGCCATAAGAGCTTTAACTGTTTTACCAAAACCATTTGCAGCCGCACACTTTAAAGCTGTTATTCCATTTGGTAATTGCATATTAATATCAGCGCCTTCATCTATAAGAGCTAAAGCTGTTTCTGTATAACCTTTTGAAGTAGCCTCCATTAAAACTGTCCATCCTCCATCTTCTGATTCATTTACATCAGCTCCTTCAGATATAAGAGCTATTGCTGAAGGAGTGTCTCCCGTTTCAGCTGCCTTCATTAAAGATTTTTGCATATCAGTTGATGAAATACTCATTTTTCCTCCTTATATGTTTTCTAAAATTATTTAGCATGTTATATTATAACAAATCTATTATTAATTAGATAGAAAAGAAATTATATTATCTTTAAGAAATTTATTATTGTTTTGTATTTTTGATAAAGTAAAAGCTGTTTAGAATATATAATCGAATTTGATTAGGTAATACTCCACTAGATGAGATGTATGCAATCACAGAAAAATATTTTGTTATTCCATATGATATTTTATAGATATTGGAGTTACAACTCCCAAAGATCATTTTGAAGTTTTATAGCATCTTTTATTAAAGATGAAAATTTCTCTTTTTGAGGATTTGTTGACATCCTCCTCTCCCTAAAGGAAGAGGATTCCCTAGCTACAAGCTAAGTTCCTGCTTCACAGTTTATTGCTTTTTTAGAATCTTCTAAAAAAGTCTTACACAAACTCCACAGGCTTACAT
>JAAKFN010000172.1 GCA_011065045.1 Candidatus Anoxychlamydiales bacterium | reverse complement strand
TCGTATATACATTGCAATAATATGTTCAATATTTGGAACAAACTCTCCTATTGCATCTATTTTCCCAATAGCCATATTGGCATCTATTAAAAGATTTTTAATATCATCAACTATTAAAATTGAGGGCTTAGGAGGAAGGTTTGAAGGTATATATGCCTTATAACCTGTAGATTGTGTAATATATTTACCACTTCTCATAATTTAACCTTATTCAAGAATGTTAAAATAAGAAAGCCTCAAAAGGTCTCTTATTCAAGTTTACTTTAATAGTGTATCATTTTTTGCCTTCTTATTCAAGTAAACTTGAATAAGCATACTTAGATGATTAATAATTAGTCGCTTACGCCTAAGAGTTGTTTTTTCTTGAGCATTCTTGGTTTTTCGTATTCGCAAATAACCCCCTTCTCTACCCCATTAAGGATCTAATTATAAACAGCTTAAATTAGATGCGTGCATTTTTAACATTTACTGTTAAAAATAACTAACAAAAGATAGTTAAAAAAACAGTTCAAATTATCAAGATCTTTAGGTATGGTAAATATGACTTTAAAACGTTATCTAAATCTCTTGCAAATACTTTTTTTTACTTATTTACTTCCATCTTTGGTCACTAATCATGGTAAAAGAATCATTAAATCTCCAAAACTTTATTTATGTGACAACGTTGTTTTAGGACAGCTTTTAGAAGTTGATGAAAATATCTAAAAAAGCATCTAAAAGCAAATTTAAAAGAAGACTTATTTTACATTTAGCAGATCGCATGGTGAGAATTGAAAATAATATCTATTCAATGCCAATTCAAACTCTTTTGTTTAAGCATTGTCTCTATCTTCTGTTTCACTTTCTGAGACCTTCCTCTTTTAGCAAAAAAAATAGCATCTTTTAAAACTCTGTTAAATGATAATAAAGATCTTCTTGCTATATGCAAGAAGATCTTTATTATATCTTTTTTTCAAATGAGGGCACAAAAAATGAATGCTATTAAAAAGTTATTTTCAATATATCTTTTATTTTTTATATTATTTTCATTATCAGTTGAAGCTCGTGAAGAAATAATTTTAACAATACCAAAGTCTGGCACACATTATCTCAAAATAATATTAGAAAATATTACAGAAAGTCACGTTATTACACCAACATTGGTAGACTCGTATATACAAGATTACACAGAATCAAGAAACTGCAAAGATACCATTGTAATAGGGCACTGTGAACCACTAATGATAAAAAAACTTCCAAATAGCGAGAATTTATTTCTCCTTATTAGAGATCCCAGAGATGTTGCATTATCTGCTATTGATTTTATTGATAACAAAGGTCTAGCCGTATGGCCAAGTCTATCAACGATAATCAATTATAATCAATGGATTCTTCTATCAAAAAAAGAAAAACTATTATTGATTTTAGAAGATTTTTACGATGATAGAAAAGTTACTATTTCATCCCTTTTTGAAACAGCAATTAACTTATGTTCTCTAAAAAACTGCTTAATAGTCAAATATGAACAATTATCTCCAGAACAAAATAATTTTGTTGACCTATTTGCAACAATTAAAAATATATCTTCTTTCTTAGGAATATCCATTGATGAAACAAAAGCAAAAGATGTTATAGAAAAATCTTTCAGAAATAAAAATTCACGGACATATAACAAAGGAAATGCTTATAGATATTTAGAAGAGGATATAGAAGTTTTGGATCTATTAGAATCTAAACTTAAAAAATATATTGATTTTTTTATTTATAGTTATTAAATCGACCTACATAAAAAAACAAGACATAACTTATCGCCCTCTTTTTCAAGAAAATTAAAATAAAAAAACTTTAAATCCCTTTTTATTCAAATATTCTTGAATAAAAACAATTAAATTAGCACTCAATGGTTTGGTCTTTAAATTTGACTTTTTTTAACCATTTTCTCTAGCATCTCTTTCACTTTATGAGATTTTCCTCTTTTAGCTAAAAAAATAGCGTCTTCTGTTTCAACAACTATTATATTTTCAAGACCCATTGTTGAAATTACTTTCTTTTTAGCAAAAATTAGTGAGTTTTTTGTATCTGACGCTACAACATTACCTCTTATAACATTTTTATTTTCATCTTTTTGCATAATATCGTAGATGCTCTCCCAAGAACCCACATCAGAAAAAGATACTTCTATTGGTTGAACTAAAATATTTTTAGTTTTTTCTATCAAAGCATAATCTATTGAAATCTTTGGCATTAAAGAGAAGTTTTTTAATAATTTTTCAAATGACATTTCGTAAAATTTATATAGATCAGGGCTACAATTTTTTATCTCTCTTTCAAAAATTTTTTCAGTAAATAAAAATATGCCAGCATTCCATAAATATTTTTCTGATAAAAAGTACTCTTTTGCTTTTTCAAAAGATGGCTTTTCTATAAATCTATCTACTTCCTCTAAATTATCATCTCTTTTCTTACCAATTTTTATGTAGCCAAATCCCGTCTCTATTTTATGAGGCCTTATACCAAAAATTACAATATCATCTAAATCAAACATGCTTAGATTTTCTATATAAGATAAAAATTTATCTTTTGGAAATATCAAATGATCTGATGGCACAAAAAGTAACTTAGTGTTTTCATCTATTGATCCACTATTTTTTAAAGATTTTATTGCAAATAAAATAGCTCCAGCTGTGCTCTTTTGCTCAGGCTCTATTAATATTTTTGTTTTTTTTTGATAATTTATCTCAGCGATTTGTTCATTTACTATCTTTTTAAAGCTTTTATTTATAACTACAATGATCTCATCTACAGATCTAAAATTTTTAAATCTCAAAAGTGTTTTTTGAAATAAGGATTCATGATCTAAAAATTTTAAAAATTGTTTTGGATAAGATTCTTTAGATATTGGCCAGAGTCTTTTACCGCTACCTCCAGCTAGTATTATAGCTTTCATTAAACTCATTTTTGATTTTTTACTTGTTGTCATCAGAAATTATACTCTTTTACTTTTTCATTAACATATCCATTAAATTCTGTTTTAAATCTATCTTCTGAAAACTTTTCTGCATGTTTTCTTATAAATTTCAGATCAAACTCTTTTCTTTCAAATCTTTCAACAGCTTCAATGATGCTTTCAATAGTTTGCTCATTAAAAAATATCCCTGTCTTATCCTCTATCACAGTCTCTT
>JAAKFN010000171.1 GCA_011065045.1 Candidatus Anoxychlamydiales bacterium | reverse complement strand
AGTATAAAGGCCCATCTATTATTATTGCTTATGCTCCATGTATTGGTCATGGCCTTAAAGGTGGAATGGCATTTTCTCAACAAGAAGAAGAGGAAGCTGTATCTTCTGGATATTGGTTTGATTATAGATATGATCCAAGGCTAAAAGAGCAAAATAAAAATCCATTTATTTTGGATTCAAAAGACCCTTCTACTGATTTAGATAAATTTGTATATAATCAATTAAGATATGGATATCTTAAGAAAACACATCCTGAGATAGCTGATCAATTATTCAATGAGCTAAAACAGCACTTAAAAGAGAAATTAGAGCTATATAAAAAGATGGCAGCGGTAGGAAAAAAGCCTGAGTAAGACTAGATCTTCTGGATGCTTTTGTGCCTAATTTCTATTTTAGTTTATAGTTGATACAATTCATCTTGTAATTTTTGTAACTCTTCGCTTGGCAGCTGTATTTCGGGTTTATAAGCTTCTAAAATCATATTACTTATTTTATCGATTTCAAATAAACCATCTGGGCAATCATGATGTAGATCTCGATAATTAGAAACTCCCGATCGATAAAAGAAAAAACTATATGCATTTCCTTTACGGCTTGCAAGATAAGCCTCAGCCTTTTTTCTAATCTTTTGTATTTTTTTTATTTGTTTATTTAATATTTTCAGCGATTGCTTGTTTGGTCTAGCTCCTTTCTTTTCTAACAAGTCTTCTATTTGTATCGTCCCTTCATATGTATAGTTTATATATAATTCCTCGCTCATCCGCCCAAATGTTTCAATTGTAAAACGAGAAAGCTGATCATTTAGAGCTTCATCTAATCGCTCTTGACTATATATTGCTTCAGCTTTTGGAGTTAATTTTGAAACTGACATTTTTATTTTTTTATTATTCGTTATTTTTAAAATTAATTAATAATTCGTATTTTATGATTATAGTTTTAAGTAACGCTCTCTTCTAAAGCAGATTTTTGAGCAACTTTGGTTTTTTCCTCGAATCTTTTAGATAGTCTGTTTATAGAAATTATCCAAAGAGGGAATATTAAAATAATTAGTCCAAAGATAATAGGAGAAGCTCCTAGAGTTGTTGTAAAGAACATTAAAAGAATTTGAAGTATTAAAGAGCTTCCAGATTTTCCAAGTCTAGATCCTATTCCATCGATAGCAGATTTGCCTTGCAGCTTTTCTTCAGGAGAGAGAGGGATAAAAGCCATCTCTTTTGTTTCATCAAATACAGTATATTTTAATGATCTAGAAAAAACATCTTGAACAGCTCCAAACATAACAGCTAATACAAGAGGAGAGAGTCCAAAAATGGTAATAGCTAGATTTGAGCTTTCTGCATATTTTTTCATAAAGATAAAATAAAAGAATCCAAATCCAGATAACATTAAGGCCAATGGTGTGATTAAGGCTGTGAATCTCCACCCGAGCCTTCTAATTGAATTACCAGAGATGAAAAGAGAAGAGAAGACAGCAACTGCGCCAGTAATAATAGTTATTTTACTTGTAAAAGCTGTAAAAGCTGAAGATGAAGGGTATAACTCTTTTATTTGGGATTTCCAAAGAACTTCAACTAAATTTATTAATATGTTGTAACACAAAACGATTAGGGCAATGAATAAAACATATTTTGATTTAATAGCGTATGTAATGCTTTTTATAAAAGAAATTTTTTGTTTACCTTTTTTCTTTATATCACCTCCGAGTAGATATCTTTTTGGGTAAAAATATACGTGAAGGTATCGATATAAAGACATTATTATAATGCCACAAACTATAGCTGTTAAAATAAAAACTAAAAGGGATTGATCCCAAGGAGTTTTAGAGCCACAGAATTTAGCAAAAGAGTGTACAGAAGAGGTAGAAAGAGCTTGAGATGCTAAATATTGACCTAAAAAGCCGGATACAATTCCAGCAGAATTTCTAGCGACTCCAAGCAAAGAGTAATATCTTTTAGCTTCATTTATAGAGAGAACATCGACCACAAAAATCCAAAGCAGTAAAGATAGCATGATCGTAGACCAAGATTCTGCCATGATATAAAATAGAGAAAAATGCCAATATCTAATCATTGAAATAAATCCTTTAAAGCCAAGGGGCAGCTTAGTTGCCAAAAGATCAGCAGTAGAATTTAAATTAAAGACCTGTGCATTGGGGTAGATCACAAATATAAAGAAGGCAAAAAAAACTAAAAACCCACTCATTATTACATAGAAAATATTTTCTCTATTAAATTTAGAAGAGAGTTTTGTAAATAAAAAAGTAAGTATGATTGCGGAGGGTAGAATTGCCCAGACCTTCAAAAAGGGGATTGCTTCAGCACCTGACTGAGGAGCTGTAATTATTAAGGTGTCTTTTAATATTTTGAATATGTGGTAGTTAAATGCGATTAAAAAGAAAAGAACCATCATCGGCATGAACTTAGTTAGTTCATCCCGCCTAATTGGCCAGAGAAGAGATCGAATTTTTCCAAAATCCGAGTCCATCCTACCTTTGCCTTATTCTTGCTTTTGCAAGACTTATAAATTTGATGCTTTTGGGTTTAATAAAGGCCCCCTTTAGATGTAATAGCTTTATAATCCCGCAATAAAGTTAACTTTTTTTATATTATTGGTCAATAATAAAAAATTATTTTAATTATAAAGATTTTATATTATTGAAAAGATATAGATAGGGAAGCTAGAATGTTGCTTGAGATGAGCATTTGCTAGCTTCTTATAAACCCTCTATCAAAAAGGGAGGATTTTTATGAAAACACCTTTTACATTCAAAAAAATTGGTATTATTATCTTAAATATTTCTTTAATAGTTTTCTCTTCTTATTTCATACTTCATTCTGAAAGGCTGCAAGAAAAGATATCTCCAAAAAAATTCTGGCAGAAGAAAATTAATGTTTTGAATACTGAGCTAAAAAATGATGATATTAAATTAAAAAATTTAAAACTAAATTTAGAAAAAGAGTTAGCGTTAAGTACATACACAGAAAAACAAGCTAAAATCAAAGCAGAAGAGATAAATGAAAATCCCAACGATATCTACTTTGAAATGCAAGATGAACAGTTAAAAAAAGTTAACGAGATAAAAAACCAAATAAATCTTTTAACAAAAGATGAAGAGAAAGTTAAAACTGATTTAGAAAAGGCTCATAGTAGAGTGAATTCTATAAAATAGATTTTAAAAGCTAATAATAATATTTTA
>JAAKFN010000170.1 GCA_011065045.1 Candidatus Anoxychlamydiales bacterium | reverse complement strand
CTTCAATAAAAGAAGAAACTGTAGCAGAAATGATGTCACCAATAATTGGTATTTTTGAGACTAATGCTAAAGGGATGTTTTTTGATAATTTTTTACCAACTGATTTCAAATTGATTTTAGGTGCATTTTTAGTTATAAGAACAGCTCCTGTTTAAAAAAGTTTAAATTTATCTTAGATTATCTGTAAGTAAAAGGCCAGATCGTTTGATCTAGCCTAAATGGAGGTGGAGAGAATCGAACACGGTTTGATTTAAAGAATTTATTTTTATTTAAATATTAGGTTTTTTCATTGATAAAAAATATTGAAAAAGTATTCTTCAAAAAGTTGCTGCGTAATGCTCTTTTACGTAATTTTTACGCACTAGACTACATTAAACTGGCATAGAAATAATATTTTATTTTCTCTTTTTTTATGTTAGAGTGTTGTGACATTTGTGATATCTGAGACTCATAGATAATTTAAGTCACATTGGTAGATCTATGTTTTAGTGACGGGAGAAAAAAATGAATTAAACTTCAATTAGGGATTTTCTTTAACAAACATTAAATGTAGGATTTAATTTGCTAAAGAATATCCTGATTTTAAAATTAGGCAACAGCCTGTTGCCCAAATTCCTTGGGGACATAATATTTTACTTCTTCAAAAACTTGAGACTATTGAAGAAAGACTTTGGCATGCTAATAAAACTATTGAAAATAGCTGGAACAGGAATGTTTTGCTTCATTTGCTGGATAGAGATCTATAGCAGGAGTAGGGCTGTTGCCTATTTTTAAACCATTCACAACCTAACTTGTCTTGCCGAAGCCCCCTAATGTTTTGCTCCTTTTTTTTAAGAATTAAACATGATGAGCATGAGATGGAATCTGGTCTATTAAATCATACTCAAAGAGTTTTCCTTGAACTTGGGTTCAAATCTTTCCTTTATTAAGATATTAAATTCATCTAGTGATAAAAAAGCAAGATTCCATGCATAAAGAATTAAAATATTTAAAGGCTTGTGCAAATATTGCTTATTTGATAAAAATTATTCATCAAAAAACTTAATATAAGGTAAATCCATGACAATAGCAAAATATGCATTATCTGAGATTCCTCTTCAAAGATTGAAGGATCCTTTAAATGTGTTTGGCCATACTGTAACGCTAGATGAGTTTGGCCAGCTTACATCACAGCTGGAGGGACAGATTACTTTTAAGTTACCCGTAGAACATGGACATCTTACTCGTCTCTATGAACCTGGTTGTCCTGTTTACTCGACTGAGGACGGAGAGATCTTTCTTTTACCAAGAGATATTAAAGGTTCTTTGAAGCAAGCAGAAATAAAATTGCGTCCAAATCAAATAATACATTCATTTCTTATAACTCGTTATAGAGCTATTTATGATTTGATCGAAGCCATATTTTCTAAAAACAAAGTATATTTAGAGAGATATGGAGATTTGTCAGGAGATGTTGTTTGTTCTAATATATTTTCAGCAATCAGTCATTACATTATAGGAACTCCTGACTTAGGAGGAATGGGGGGGGGAGTTGGAATGGCGGTAGATTTTCCTGGCAGTCAAATGATGGAAGCTCCTCCTGGCCGTCATTACATTAGAGTAATGTGGGGAGCTCCTCCTGTTGGCGTAGTCTGGGGAAACTATAAGGATAATGACGATATTCGTAATGTGTTTCTTAACAGATTGATAGGTCGTTATAAAATTGATGAAAAGCAAGAGGCTGTAAGACCACCTATGCCAGTTAACAAAGAATATGGAAACTTAACATTAGTTGAGTTGGTTAGAAAACACGATACTTATTTAAGAATAGAGCAGGTTTATTCGAATGTATATGAATTATATCCTGAAATGGTTCATAAATTTAATTCTGAATTAATGGAAATAATCAACAAGTTAGCCTTAACTAGGTTCTTCTACTTGCCAGGCGAGCAACATGAAGCAGCAGCCGATGAAGAGTTTTCAATTAGCAACTGCATTCAAATCTTGAATCGTGAGCCAATCTTTCGAAAAGGCTTTGAAGATATGTGGAAAAAGGTCTCTGGAATGTTTGAACTTAAATTGGAGCTTTTTTTTAAAGTGTTTTGTCCGATTTATGATTCCTCATTTAAAACGAAGTATAAGCAGACCCCTCTTAATGGTGTGTTGTTTTATGGACCTCCTGGATGCGGAAAAACTCATATTGCGAAAGCTGTTGCTAACTCACTAAATGCTGAGTTTATTGATTATTCCCCTGGTTCACATGGAAGTAAGTATCAGAATGAAACCTCAAATAAAATTCAGCTACTATTTGATCAGGCGAAAGTTAGGTATAAGTCAGGGAAGCGCACTGTAATTTTTGTCGATGAAGCAGACTCTGTATTTCCTAGACGAGATAGGCTCAGCGATAATTCCGAAAAAAAGGATTCTGTTGAACAATTTCTTAGAAATATGGAAAGTTGTAATGAATTTGGTGTTTTGGTTATTTGCGCTACAAATTTTAGGGATAATCTAGATCCTGCAAGTATTCGAGCTGGAAGAATAGATCTGGAGTTCGAGCTTTTAGCGCCTTCTATAGAAACAAGACGCGATCTCTATGAAAAGGAGATTAAAGGTTGCTCTTGTCTTAGTGCGGATGTTGATTTGGATTGTCTTGTTGATCTGACGGATAAATTTCCTTCTTCATCAATAAAAAATGTGGTGCTAAATGCCCTGAATTGCGCCGCTCGAATAGGAAGCGATGTGAGTATGATACATTTTAAGAAAGCGATCGAAGAAGAACGTCAAAGATTAATTTAGGAGTTATATATCTATGTGTAGTTTAATTGAATCTTCTACTTCAACTGATTGTGCTCTAGCAAAGACAGCTGTCTGCGGAAATGTTATTGTTTTAGCAAGACCTCTATCTGAACTTTTAGCACATGTAAAGCATCATAAAAGACCTTCTTTTATGTTAGTTGCTAGAGTCATTAAAACTCTAGCTGTGTCAATGTTTAAGTGGCATCTTTGCGATTATGTATTGTTGCCAGCTGATCATATATTTTGTGATAATATAAGAGATCGTATTTCTTTAGTTAGTGAGAATATACATGAAGAAAACTATTTGAGCACAAAGAAGTATTCTTATTTGATAGAAAGTGCTCTTTTTTTGTCCCTTAAGCCGATTCAGCGATTTCCAGGAATAAGTCATGATGTTATTCATGACCCATTTCATGAACGATAT
>JAAKFN010000017.1 GCA_011065045.1 Candidatus Anoxychlamydiales bacterium | reverse complement strand
ACGAACCTTTTTAGATCCTTCTCTTTAGGAACTATATCAGGTATACCTTTAACCTTAAGGAACTTTGCTTTCCCCAATAATCTTTGAGCAATCTCTATATTCGGATCTTCCAGATCATCTATTATTTTTTCGGCTTCATTCTTTATTTTATGGTATGGATTTTGATAATCATGTATTAAATTTTCAAGATCTGAAATAAACTCATTTAACTTTTTTGGATTGCTAATAAATTTATCAAGAGTTTTTACCGAAATTTCTTTAGGAAGGTTTCTAATATTATAAGATCTAGCTTGTACTAATAAACGAGTAGCATAGCGTGTTGCTTCAGTAAACTCTTTCTTTTTTTCTAATCTTTCGTGCTCGATATTTTTGAGATTCTGTATATCCTTATCTCTGTCTTCTGGATTTATTCGTACGGGAAAAAACTCTCTACTATCTTGTATATGAGGAACATATCTTATATAGTTAGTTTCATAACCTGTAATCTTACTCTTAAAAGGTGTACGGTTAACTATGGTACCCATAATTTTTACCTCCTATTATTATATTTAAGTTTATTAAATTAATACTTATATTTTACAAAATTATAGCAATAATTACAAGATTTATAAAATTAATATAATTTTAATCATCTATTAGCCAAGATAAGTCAAATCCCTAATAACAAATGATTTAGAAAACTTTCCATTGACAGCTCTCAAGAAGCAAGGCGATTCAACTCTCCGTAAACTTCTTAAATATAATGATTTAAAAAACAATCATAATATATAGTTATAATTTGAATATTGAATTAAAATAATAAAAGATTCTATAATATATACAAATGTTATTAATTTAATTAATATTAAAAGGAGAAATAATATGCCAATTCAATCTGATCCATATATACCTCTAACAACAGAGCTACGTTCTGCATTTGAAGAAGCTTTACGACCTGAAATTTTGCAAGATTCACTTGGTATGAGTCCACGTTCAGAGAGTCATAGTAGCACTCCACTCACAGGATTAGATGCTATAGTAGCATTAAGTGCATTAAACATCGGACAATCTCCACACATCTCTGAAAATCCAAATTTCAGTTCTCTTTTGCAACATGCAATTCAACATGGAAACGCCTCTATTGTTAATACGATCATCCTCCAGCTCCCAGGCCTCAGACTACTCTATCCCAGACTACTCTATCAATCTTGCAGAGATCGTTTCCTCCTATATTTCATCAGAAACTAACACTTTTACTAATGAAGAAAAAGTTGAAATGACTAACTGGATAGAGAAAAGAGAAAAATATTTAGATGAAAATCCAGATTTAGAAAAAACTGAAGATAAATGTCCTATTACTCAAGATCATATTTTTGACAAAGTTTCATTAGAAGAAGAAAATAAGGCTCCATTTTTTGAAAGACACGCTCTTTTAACATGGCTATTATCAACTCCGAAGCCTCAGCATCCAATTAATCACACAGAAGTTTCGAAAGAACATGTTTTGGATATTTTTAAAGCTGGAATTGCAAGAGACGATGTTAAAAAGAATGAAGAAAATGATTTTGATCTCTATACATAATAACCTTCATAGTTATTTCAGATCAGATTTTAGAAATCAAATCTATAAATTCAAGGTTATAAAATACATCAAAAAAATAGCTACCCGTTTAAAGCTTAAGCTTCTTGTGGCCTTGGCCCATTATCTTTAGGTGTTGGCTTATCTTCCATTGGAGGAGGAGGAGGAGGCGCTTTCTTTTGCAACTCATCTGCAATTTTTAATTTTTTGCTTTTCTTCTCTTCATTAAAAGAACCGTCCATAATCTCTTTAACATCATCTGAATAGAGCGTTTCAAACTTAATCAAGGATTTAGCCATAAGCTCAACTTTATCTTTGTTATCTTCAACAATTTTATAAGCTTCTTTATAAGCTGAATCTAATAGATTTTTTACCTCTTTATCGATGAGTTTTGCTGTCTCATCTGAATATGATCTTTCTTGGGAGGTTTGATACGCTAAATATTTGTTACCACTACCCTCATCATAAGCTACAGTTCCAAGAGCACTCATCCCCCACTCACAAACCATAGCGCGAGCAAGTTTTGTAGCTTGAGATATATCTTGTTGAGCCCCTGATGTCATGTCTCCTAAAAACAGCTCTTCTGAAACTCTACCGCCCATGCATATTGCTAATTGATCTATTACCTCTTTTTTCCAGTAGTTTAATCTATTTTTTTGTGGCATAAAGTGTGTGGCACCTAAAGAAAAACCTCTTGGAATAATCGTTACTTTTTCAACTGGATCTGAGTGTTTAACAACAAGACCAACTACAGCATGGCCTGATTCGTGATAAGCTGTTGTTTTTTTCTCCCTTTCATCCATCTCTAAGCTTCTTCTTTCTTTTCCAAATCTTACCTTATCACAAGCTTCCATAGCTTCTTGAGAAGTTACAGCTTTTCTAGCCCTTCTAGCAGCTAAAAGAGCGGCTTCATTTAAGATATTTTCTAAATCAGCACCGGAGGATCCTGGCGTTGATTTAGCAATATCCATAAGATTCACTGATGGGTCAATTTTTATTTTTCTAGCATGAACTTTTAAGATTTCATATCTTCCTTTAATATCAGGAAGATCTAACATAACTCTCCTATCGAATCTACCTGGTCTAAGAAGTGCTTTATCTAAAATGTCAGGTCTATTCGTCGCTGCCATTAAAATAACGCCCTCTTTAGTATCAAAACCATCCATTTCAACAAGCAGTTGGTTTAGAGTTTGCTCTCTTTCATCATGGCCTCCACCGATACCTGAACCTCTATGTCTACCAACAGCATCGATCTCATCCATAAATATGATACATGGAGAATTTTGTTTAGCTTGTGCAAATAGGTCTCTGACCCTAGATGCTCCAACCCCTACGAACATCTCTACAAAATCAGAACCTGAGATTGAGTAGAAAGGACGATCAGCTTCACCAGCTACTGCTTTAGCAACTAAAGTTTTTCCGGTGCCTGGAGGGCCTACTAATAGAACTCCTTTTGGAATTCTAGCGCCTAGTGTTGTAAATTTTTGAGGGTCTTTTAAAAAGTCTACTATCTCTTCTAACTCTTCTTTAGCTTCATCAGCTCCTGCAACATCTTTAAAAGTTACTTTATTTGTCTCTTTAGTTAAAAGTCTAGCTGGAGACTTTCCAAAATTCATAGCAGAAGAGCCCCCTCCTTTCATCTGACGAGAGAATAGATAATATAAGAGTAGCACTACAATAATTATTGGTAGAAAAGTAAAGATGTAATTGAAATAGTTAGGTGTCGCTTCTTGAGATGTGAATTGTTTTTCTAACACCAAATTTCTTGGTTGTTCAGCAGCTTTTATAGCAAGACCCTGATTTGCAGCGAATCCTTCCCACTCTTTTTTAGAGCCTTGATACCAATGTGAAAACGTATCTGCATCTTGTTTTTCTAAAGCTTTTGTTGAAATCTCTTTATCATTGAAAAACCAAAAATCTGTAGCTACTTTTTCTCTTGCATTTGTAAGCATTGCAGAGTTTTTCTCAACTTGTTTTTGGAGCCCATCATATCTCTGAAGAGTCTCTAAATATGCTCTAACAGATCTTAGCTGCAAAAGTCTCGTTCCATCTTGGTTTATTGCGATTTCAGAAACAACCGCACTTAGCGCTGATAAAGTAGTGTTAAAAATATTGATTCTTTGATTAAGGGCCATTGTTGAGTCTATAGCAGCTAAATCAGAAGATACTTTTTTTAAGCTTTGCTTAATAGACTCTGATCCTATGCCAACTACCGGGGATTTAAATATATCTGTAATAGATGTAAGATCTTTTTGCATTTGAGATGTATTTTCTATAGAAGGGTTATGTTTAACCCAAACAAATTGTTCTTTCAGAGCAGCTAGATTAGGTGTGTTTTTTTTAGGTAAGCCATTTATAATAATAGAGTTTGGCTGATTTTCAGTGTCATAAGCTGAACTAATCACATTAAAACTTGCTTCAGATAGATCGATACCAGCAGTATATAAAAAAACTTCAGCTGCTTTTATAACATTTTTCTTTTGAGTTTTTAGCTCATCTGTCATCTCATCTTCTTGAGCTGTGAATTCATGTTTTTGATTTAAAAGAGTTAAATAATTAAATCTATTTTCTCCATCTTTAGTTGTAGCTTCTCTAAATTTAGATGAAAAAGTTACCAGATTATCATTTTGAGCAACCTTTTTACTACTATCTGGCTTTATTAGATCTAAATTCACTAAATGCTCTAGCTGATGCGAAAAAGATACCTTACCAAGCTTATCACTTGTTAAAGTTTGCACACTCAAAATTATTAATACTACTGCTACAATAAATAGTAAAAAGCCTCCAGGAAATCCTTTTTTTGGCTCTTTTTGATTTTTATTATCATTCATAATTAACTCTTATAATTTTATCTTAAATTTCAAAACCTTAAAGTTAAAATTAAACCATTTCCAGGCTATTTTGTAAAGATCTATAGCCCAAGATTAGCTTAGCATTAACTCTTTCTCTAATTTCATTTATATAACAAACTTATTATATTTTTGAAAGTTTATTTTAATTTAATTACGATTTTTAAAAATTCTTTATCTTTTAATTTGAATTTTCTGCCGGATAAAAAATCATAAGTTGCTTTGTTTTCATCACATACAATAGGAACCTCTCTTCTTAAAAAAGCTGGCACCTTATTATTTTCCCATAATTTTTTTAGGTATTTGCTAGTTTCTGGATAGCACATATAATACTTATTTTCAGGAAGATAAATAGTTAAATTGTTTGCGAAAAGATTTTGCCAATTAGATAAAGAAAACTCCATATCAACATCACTTTTAGTCTTTGAGACTTCAACATGCCATGCACCAAAATCAAAACGCCCCTCTGTAACTAAAAGCTTTCCAGCCAGGGTTTTATAATCATTTTTTAAGATAAATAAATGCCCTCGATCTACAAATATTTTTCCATTTTTTAGATTTAATCTTAGATTTGTTTTTTTTTCTAAAAGCCATAAAACTAGTTGCTCTAATATATTTCTGGAAAGATCTATATCTTTTAGCTTCGTTATCTTTTTTAGAATAAATTTAAGCTCCAAGCTCTGATCCATTTCATTTAAATCTATATATAGCCCAAATGGGCTAGTTTTCATTTTTTCAAAAACTTTAGCTATTTTTGACTCTAAATAACGGCTCAGCTCTGAGCTATAGCTAGAGATTTGAGCTAAATTATCTAAAATCTGCTTATTAAAGTTTTTTTGTAAAAAAGGAAAGATATCTACTCTCATTTTAGCTCTTAAAAATTTAGTATTTTCATTTGTACTATCTGTATAGTAATTAATTTCATTTCGATTTAGATAGGCTAAAATATCTTTTTTCGTCTCATCTAAAAGAGGCCTGAAAATGGTAAAACCATCAAACTTGGATACTTTTTGCATTGAAGTTAAAGAAAAGATATTAGAGCCCTCTAAAAATCTTTTTAGAACGGTTTCTGCTAAATCATCTTTTTGATGCGCTGTAATCAGAGCTTGATATTTATATTCTTTAAAAAGTGTTTTAAAGAATATAAGCCTTTGATTCCTACTTTCATTTTCTAAATTTTTTTTTGAATCTAATTTGAGCTTTTTTAGATGAAAAGCAATTTTTAACTCTTTCATCTTCTTTTCAATCTCCAATGCCTGGAAAGAACTCTCCTCTCTCCATCCATGATCTACATGCGCAACATGTAGATCGATCTTGTATTCATCTCTACATTTCAATAAAAGATCCAAAAGACATGTTGAGTCCACTCCGCCTGAGTAAGCGAGGAGAATTGGCTTTTTAAAAACTAAATTATCACTTAAAAAATTTTTAAATTTTTTTAAAAGATCCATAAATATACTAATTAAAATTAAAATCTTATAAACTTGAGTATTATTATAAAGAAAACAGGAAAAAAATACTAGATGCCTATCTTATGGAAATATCTTTGTAAAGAGTATTTGAAAGTATTTTTTTTATGTATTTTATCTTTTATATCTATTCTTTTAATTACAAGACTAAAACAGATCGCTACTTTTGCAACACTCGCTAGTGATTTTTTATCTTTGATCTTATTTGTTTTATATCAAATACCCCATATCATGCCTATCGCTATCTCAATATCTTGTTTGATATCTTCGATTATACTATTTCAGAAAATGTCTACTATGCATGAAATAACAGCATTTAGAGCAGCTGGAGTATCTTTAAAAGAGTTGTTAGCTCCCCTATTACTCCTTGCTATGGTTTTATCACTGTTTAATTTTTATATAGCCTCAGAGCTTACTCCAATATGCAGATATAAATCCAAAGAGCTTTTTTATAAAAACACCTCTGTAAATCCTATTGTTCTACTACAAAGAAGACAAAAAATGTCTAATATTAAGGATTCTTATGTTGAGATAACCTCTAAAAATAACGATCTTCAAGCTCAAGATCTTTTAGTAATATCTCCTAATAAATCAAATGAAAGACTCTGCATGATGAGCGCAAAAAATCTAGAGCTTGAAAAAGATAATTTAATCGGGAAAAATGTTTCTCTAATCTCTTATATCAACTCAAATAAAGAGCTGAACTACGATAACTTGATTATAGAAAACCAAGAAAGCATGATAACAAAAGCAGATGCTTTAACACAATTTATAAAAGCCAAACAGTGGGATATGAATATCTCTTCCATGCCGATAAAGATGTTGCTTATTCAATCAAAACAAAAAAATGATATACAAAAAAAAGAGAGAGCGAATATTGAGATAGCTAGAAGATGCTGCTTTGCTCTCTCTACTTTTAGTTTTACTTTTATTGGAGCTAGTTTTGCTATCTCAATTAGTAGCATCTCTTCTAAAAAAAACATCATTTTGGCATCTATTTTAACCCTTATAGTTTTATTTAGCTTTACTCTTGGTAAAGCTCTGAAACACTACCCATTTTTCTCTATTTTAGTATATATCCTGCCCCAAGTGATTGTAGTTATTTTAACCAGCTTTAAGCTTAGAAAAATATCGAAGGGAGCTCAATGATACTATCTAAGATTTGGGAGAGAAAAATCTTTTTAAGTACCATTAAATTAGTATTGTTTTTTCTTTTTGCTATTTTTTTGATTGTAATAGTTATTGATTTTTCTGTTCATGGCGCTAAAATATTTGCTCACTCTAAAACATCTATTTCTTTGATCCTAAAATACTATTTCAATCTTTTTTTTATTCAATTAAATCTATTTTTAGCCCTAACTTTTCTTTTAGCTATTATAAAAGTTTTATCTGATATGAATATTCATCATGAGCTCACAGCTCTAAGAATGGCAGCGATTTCTGCAAAAAAATTATCTCGTCCATTTTTTATCATCGCAATTTTTATATCTATTATCTCATTTGTAAACTTTCAATATTTCTACCCAAAATCACTTAGCTTTAAAGATAATTTCAAAGAAAAGTATTTAAAAAAAACCAAATCTAATAAACCAAACGTTATTTATTTAGAAGATGGAGCAAAACTTGTCTATCAGAAATATGATCAACTTCAAAATAAACTATTCGATGCTTATTTTATAAAAAATTCCTCAGATATTTGGCATGCAAAATATCTATCTTTTAATGAAAATGAAGCTATTGGTAAATACGTAGATCATTTAAATAGAAAAGATAAAAGTTTTGAGAAAATAGAATCTTATCAAAGCTACACATTTAAAGACATCAAACTAGATAAAAACATCAATATGTTCGAACCATTAGAGAATAGATCAATTACAAATCTATTCAAACAAAACACTTCTAAAAACATCTGTCTAAAAGAGAAAAATGAGATTTTATCTTATCTAAATTATAAACTTGCAATGCCGTTAGTTTCTTTGATAATTGTTTTAGCTATCTTTCCTCCTCTCATTACCTTTTCAAAAAACATCTCAATATTTTTCATCTCAACTTTTGCTCTTTTTGGATTTATTATCTTTCATACTATTATGGATTCTACTTTAATTTTAGCAGAGAACGCTGCTAAAGCCCCATACATAATACTTTGGCTTCCAATTATTATAATCTCACTTATTTTTGGAAGAAGATTTCAAAAAATTTAGATCTCTTAATAAAGAAGCCTCGGCTTAAAGCGAAGCTTCTTTTTGAATTTAAAATTACTTTGAAAGATCGATCTTATTTACAAGAGCAGTTTGGACAACCCTCTTTTTCAATAGCCTTCGGAAACAGAACATAGTTTTCTTTATGAATATGTCTGTGTAGATCTTCTTCTAAACCTTTTAATTTAGTATACAAAAGCTCTAGTGTCATACACTGTTTGAAATCTTCTTTATCAATGATTTGATTGATCTTTTTTAAAAGATTACCAACAGCTTCGTGCTCCATTTCCATTTGATTTATAGGATTAGCAATACTAGCTAAAGGATTTGTAGATTTATCAAAGCAAGCAATGCTTTTTATCTCTCCAAACTCTTCTAATTCTCTTACTGCAGGAAATAGTATTTGTTCTTCTTTTTCCAAGTGAGCTGTAATATCTTCTACTAAAGTTTTGAAAATCTCATTTAGATTTTTTAAATCCTCTGTATTATGTCTATTAACAGCTTTCTCTAAAAGAGCTAAAATATCTGGTATCTCTTTTTTCATAAAAACATGGTGAGTAGATTCTATATGATCCACTAGCTCTGAGAGTGTTAGATTATTTACATCAACAATAGCTTCATCTTTTTCTAAATCATTAATCTCTAAAATTATTTTTTCCATATCTAAAGATTTTTCATCGCATGCATTTTTTAGAGTTTTATTGCCACCGCAGCAATAATCTAGTTTATATTTTTCTAAAATCTTATAACTTGCTGGATTTGCAGTTACAATGTTTTTTAAAGTCATATCTTTATTTAATTTTTCCATATAAATACCTTTGTTATAATGTTAAAATTATATTTTTTAATAACTTTTGAGTCAAAGCATTTAATAGTTGCAAAATAGTTACTAAGTTGAGAGCAAACTCTTTGTTTTTATTACAAATTTATTATTTTAATATTGATTTATATTAAATTAACGTACATAATACTGCCGACAAAAGAAGCAATATAAGATTATATCAAGCCCCTGTTAGCAAAGATAAGACAAAAGCATTCTCTTTGGTAAAATATGTGGCTCTCATGCTTTTCATATAACAACCGGAGTACAATATAAAAATGCTTAAAAAACTTAAAATTTCATTAATTATATTATTAACTTTTATAACAACATCTTCTTTTGCTTGGTGGGACTCAACCCATATGGTTGTAGCCAAGATAGCTGAAGAGAATTTATCCGAAAATGCTAAAAAAAGATCTTATGAACTAATAGATCTTTTAAAGGATTTCTATCCAGAGAGCCCCGATTTTATAACAGCTGCTACTTGGGCTGACGATGTGGCATCCACTGGATTTACTGGATGGGCGTGGCATGGTAAATCGCTTCCTTATGATCCGGATAATCTTTTATCTACCTTTAGAAAAAAATTAATTATCGCTTCTCAAAAAAACAATGCTGTATATGGAATAAATCAAGCAATTTTAACTCTCAAAAACCCTCAGGCTCATGAATATACAAAAGCTATTATGCTAAGATTTTTACTTCATGTTGTTGGAGATATTCATATGCCGCTTCACTGCACAAGCTTATATTCAGAGGATTTTCCATCGGGAGATTATGGTGGAGGAAAGTTTAAACTTAATATCGATTTAAATGGAAAAAACTCACTTCACGCACTTTGGGACTCTTGTTTGATGAGAGATGGAATAAGATTAGAAAGACCTCTTAATGATGCTGGAACAGCGTATATAGAGGAGTTTAAAAATGAAATCACTTCTTTATATCCTAAAAATTCAATAGAAGAGTTAGATGTTACAGATTTTGATGCTTGGGTATACGAGAGCCATAAAATTGGATCAGAAAATGCTTACTATGGAATTAAAATAAATGATACTCCATCTGATGAATACATACAAAAAAATAGAAAAGCAGCTTATAGACAGGTTGCAAAAGCTGGCTATAGACTCTCTGATATTTTAAATGAAGTTTTTGAAGATTAAAAAATAAAATGGTGTTTATATCTAATATTTTTAAGATTTCTTAATTACTTTAGTATAATATTCACCATCATCTTCTTGCCAAGCACCATGTATATCTGTTGCAAAACCGGGAAAATATTTACCAACCTCGCATAGAGTTAAAAGAAATTTTAAAATATTTTCACTTTCATCTGTAACTTTCTCCCCAGGTAAAATAACTGGAATACCCGGAGGGTATGGTAGAAGCATTTCAACACAAATATTATTTTTTAGATCTTTAAGGTTACATTTTTTTACATTACCTTTAAGTAGCTCTTGATAGGCTTGAAAAGGAGTGAGATGCTGCTCTGGTAGAACATTATAAGCTTTATAAATAAAATCAGGCAGCTGATGTTTTTTATAAATTCCATGAATGCCTTTTGCTAAATCTTGAATCAACATTTTTTTATAAAATACAGGATCTTCGCTGTAGAGATTAGGAAGCATTTTTTCAACAGATAAATTAGCGTCAAATTCACGTTTAAATTCAATGAAAGCTGATAATAATTTTAAGCTCTTTGCTTTATCAATACCAATAGAGAACAGAAATAAAATACTATAAGGGCCAGTTTTTTCTACAATTATCCCTAGATTAGATAAATACATGGCTATTATACATGCCGGGATTCCAAAATCAATCAATTTACCATGCTTTAGCCCTGGAGTTAATACAGTAATTTTTATAGGGTCTAAAAACATATGATCGTCATCAACTTTTCCATATGAATGCCATTTCTCATTATTTTTTAGTGGCCAGCATTTAGCGTGGCTTCCGATATCACTGGGTTGCCAAACATCAAAAAACCAACCTTTTACATTTTGACGGTTGAGTTTTTTTATTTCATGACGAAAGTTCATAGCTATTTTTTGTGATGAAGTAATTAAGTATTTGCCAGGATTGCCATGCATCATTGCAGCTGCTGTTTCTGCAGAAGCTACAAAAGGATAAAAAGGAGAGGTGCTTGTATGCATCATATAAGCTTCATTCATCACATCTTCATCATATGTACCTTTGATATGTATCATAGAAACTTGTGAAAAAGCTGCTAATAATTTATGCGTAGATTGTGTTTCATAAATGGTTTTATCTTTTATCGCTTTTCCACTCATTCCAAATAAACCTTTATATATGGAACTAAAGCATGCATATGGAATCCATGCTGCATCAAAATGTATATTCTTAACATCCAAAGTATTTTTGATATAGTCTGTATTATAAAGCAATCCATCGTAGGTAGAATTGGTTATCACAGCAAATATTGGCCATTTAAATGGCGTGTTATTCTTATTATTTTTTTTTGCTAAAGCATTAGCCTTTTTAATTTTGTTTTTAATCACTTCTGTAGTAAATTCTGATTTTGGTATGCCTCCAATAATTCCATATGTGTTACGTGTAGGTATTAGATATATTGGTTTTACATCGCACATCATTAAAAAGTTAGCAAGAGACTTATGACAGTTTCTATCTATCAATAAGGTTTCACCTTGATATGCAATACTCATCCCCACTATTTTATTGGCTGTAGAAGTGCCGTTAGTTACGATATAAGATCTATCTGCATTAAATGTTTTAGCTATGTATAATTCAGCTTCCCTGTGAGGTCCCTCATGATCCAATAATGATCCTAATTCTTTCATCGATACAGAAAGATCTGATTTAAATAAATTTGGTCCATAAAAATCATAAAAATATGCACCTACGGGAGATTTTAAAAAAGCAGAGCCTCCTAAATGACCTGGTGTGCAGTAGGCATACCTATTTGCTTCTTTGGTAAATTGAATTAATTTTTTTGTAAATGGTGGCATAATTTTTTCATAATATGCTTCTATAGCTTTTCCAATACGATCGAGATTATCTTTTCCTTCATGAGAAATATAGTCGATAAAATGTAAATTTAATAATAAATCAGAAAGATTTAAATCTTTTGCAGTATGGGTAAGACTAAATGCAAAAATAGGAAGATAATCATTAATTTTTGAAACAAGATGAGGTATCTTCATTCCCATGCTATCCCAATCGTATACCAAAGCACAAATATGAACATTAATTTTTAATCTGTGCATAATATCTTCAGCATTATTAACTATCTCTAAGCGCAAATCATCTCTTTTCGATATTTCTTTTTTCATTTCATCAAAAACTTCATCTCGACCATCTGAATCCTTTGGATACATCATTAATATTGTTTTCATTATTAATTAATCTCCTTTGATTTTTTAGATTGCTTTATTGCATAGAGTATAAAGCAAATAAGAGAAACTATCAGAGCTCCTACCATCTCTTGTTTTTCAGCTCCAGCTAAGGCAATAAAAATTAAAATACACGCTAGAATTGCTGAAATGAAAGAAATGAATAATTTTGTTCTTATCCCATCCAATTTAATTAATTGCAAACAGCTATAAAGATACGGGAATAATGTTAGCAATACAGCAATAGAAATAATAAAGTTAAAGACTTCTATTGTGTTTTTTTTCCCTAAATAACTAATAATCATTATTAATATCATCAATATACTCATTAAAATACTATTAATGATAAGCCCCGCAATAGGAACTCCTCTTTTTTCATTTATGCGTCCAAAAATTGGAGGCAAAGTACCTCGTTTTGCAGCCGCTATTCCAGCTTGTCCCACTAACATCATCCAGCTTCCCAATGATGCCAAACAAGCAACTGCAGTAAATGCAGAAACAAAAGGCTTAATCCAATTGCCAGTAATTGCAGCAAAGGAAACAGCAAATGGAGCCCCTGATTTTACCATTTCATTAGCAGGAAACATCCCAGATATTGCAGTTGTAGATGCAATATAAGCAAGTGCTGCAATCCCCGTTCCAATCAATGTAGCTAGAGGAATTGTTCTTTTAGGATTTTCAACTAAATTAGCGCTCACTGAAGCTGACTCAACTCCTATAAAAGCCCAAATAGCAAGTAGTATTCCTGAAAAAATTGCACGCGAAGAAGACATAGAGGAAACATTCCAATTGCTAATAAAGATTTCAGAAGAAAAATGAAACCAACCAAAAACAGCTGTACCAATTACAGGAATTAATAATAATAATACTGTAACAGAAACTATTTTAGCTATTTTATCAGCACCAAAAAAATTGATAATTGTGAATATCCATAAGAATATTATAGTAGCAATACCACCAATTATTGGATCTGTAAGAGGATGATAGAAAACAGAGAGATATTCAACTCCTGTTATTGCTATAGCTAAATTTCCAATCCAATTAGCGCCCCAATATAATAATTCTGTTTGAAAACCTAAAATAGGAGATAATTTTCTTGCATATGCAACAGGTCCGCCTTGTTTAGGATCTTTTAATCCAAGTCTCGCAAACACAAATGCTAAAGATAAAACTCCAAATAGAGAGATAGTCCATGATATTATAGTTATCGAACCGATACTTGCTAAACTAGATGGTAATAGAGCAATACCAGAGCCCATCATATTTCCAGCAACGATAGCAATAGCTCCTATCAATCCAATTTTTTTCTTTTCTAAAATAGCCATATTCTTCTTTCCGATTATAAGAAATTTTTATTCTCTCAAGTTTATCTCAGTAAAAACAAAACCCCTTATTTTTTTGTATATAATTTTTATTAGTTTAATGCATTAATTTAGATTTTTTTTATTCAAAGTAAATAGTTTGTTTCTTGAAATTTTATATATGGAAAAATTACTTCAATAAAAATTAAGTGATGTTTTAACTTTTTGATTCTTCTTTGAAATTATTTCTTTTCTGTCTGATATTTTTTCTTGTTTCAGCATCTAAAAATCTTCTTTTCTCTTCTAAAGTAAATGGTATTACTAAAGGAAGAGTTTTTTCAGATTCATCAACTTTAAAGATAAAGTAAGCAGACAGAATATGTTTTTGCTCTAAGCTTCTAAAATCTTCAGCAATAACTTTGCCTCCTACCTCTATCATATCATCCCAGACATGATTTACTTGAGCTTTGCAGATCAATATATCTCCTGCTTTAATAGGAGAGAAATATCTAATAAAATCAACGCAAGTAGTAAAACAACGAATCTCAGCGTGATCCGTTGCAACCTTTCTAGCTACGTCATTTACTAAATTCAAAATCCTACCACCAAAAAATACCTCTCCAAGAGAGATATTTTCATCAAATATCTCTATCTTCTTATTATCTATAGCTGTCTCGGATGTAGGCTTTCCTTGCCAATCTTTATGAATAATAAACAAAATAACTTCTCTCTATTAATTTTATTAATATGAAGAATCATCAATTTGGGTCAACTAAAAACTCAGATATTTATAAAAATAGTTATTGAGCTATGCGAGGAGAACATTAAAAAAGGTCTTTGGGAAGAATTCCCAAAGACCTTTAGATAAACAAGGAGGAAGAAAATTTTATCGTTTAGAAAACTGAAAACTCTTTCTAGCGCCAGCGAGTCCATACTTCTTGCGCTCTTTTTTACGAGGATCTCTTGTCAAATATCCAAGTTCCTTAAATGACCCTCTATATTCTTCATTTTCTAAAACTAAAGCTCTTGCTATTCCAAGCCTTGTAGCTATCGCTTGGGCTTGGATTCCACCACCTTTTGCACGAACTATTAAATCATATTTACCAGTAAGTTCGAATTTTGTTAGTGGTGATAATATTGTATCTCTTAGAAAGGATAAAGGGAAATACTCTTCGAATTTCTTTCCATTTATATCGATCTTTCCTTTGCCTTTTCTAACTCTAACAGATGCTACAGCTGTTTTACGTCTGCCGATTCCAATAAACTCTTTAATTATTTTTTTCTTTGCCATTGGTCCTCTATATATTTACAGCTATAGGTTTTTGTGCTTGCATATTGTGTTTTTCACCAATAAAAATATGAAGTTTTTTTAGTTGAGCTCTTGCAAGTGGTTTTTTAACAGGTAACATCCCTCTTACAGCATGCTTTAAAATATGCTCTGGGTTCTTTCTTAACATCACTCTATATGGAGTTACTCTAAGACCACCTAACCAACCAGTATGTTTAGTATAAACTTTTCTAGCAGCTTTAGAGCCTGTTACCTTGATTTTTTCAGCATTTATAACGATTACAGCATCCCCTGTATCGGTATTCGGTGTGTAGCTAGGTTTGTGTTTGCCTCTTAAGATTTTAGCAATCTCAGATGCAAATCTACCAAGAGTTTTACCAGTAGCGTCAAATAGGTAACATTTCCTCTCTTTTAGAGCGTCTTCTTTACTTATAAATTTCGTTATATTTTTTCTGTCATTCATAGTTTTTATTTACACAAATATTTTAAATAGCTTTGTACATTAGAATATCTTTATCCCTCAATTTTTGCCAAGCTTTTTTTATAGAATTTTTTATTTTTCTATCCTTCAATGATTAGATCAGATGATTCTTGTAAAAAGCTGTCTATTCATTTAAACTTTTAAGCAAATAAATTAAAACAAAAATTATCTATGAAAACTTTAAATACTTTTTATATACGTACATATGGCTGTCAAATGAATGAGCTAGACTCAGAAATTATTTCAACTCAGCTTCAGATGAGAGAGTTGAAAAAAGTCGATGATGAAGAAACAGCTGATATAATTATTTTAAATACCTGCTCTATAAGAGATCTTTCTGAAAAAAAAGTTCTAGGCAAGCTTTTCGAATATAAAAAGGATAAAAAAGATAAGATAATTGGAGTCTGTGGCTGCATGGCTATGAGCCAAAAAGAGTCTCTTTTAAAAAAGTTCCCCCACCTAGATTTTCTACTTGGAACTAATAATCTTCTAGATATAAATAAAATTTTAGATGACATCTTATCAAAAAACCTCCAAGAGAAAAAAATAGATCTAGACTATGAAATTGGCCTTGAGAACTTCTTTGCTAAAAGAGAAAATAAAATAAAAACCTCTATCTCTATTATAAGAGGCTGCAATAATTTTTGCTCATACTGCATTGTACCCCAAACTAGAGGAAGAGAGGTTTCTAGAGACCATGTAAGTATTATTAAAGAAGCTAAATATATAGCAGAGCAAGGCATTACAGAGATTACCCTTCTTGGGCAAAACGTCAATTCCTATGGTTTAGACAAACCTGAAAAAAAAGTTTTATTTCCAGACCTACTATATATGCTAGATAAAGTAGATGGTATAGAAAGAATTAGGTTTATGACCTCTCACCCAAAAGATATAACTAAAGATTTAATGTTAGCTATTAGAGATTTAAAAAAAGTTTGTGAGTTCGTTCATTTCCCAATGCAATCTGGCTCTAATAAAATTTTGAAAGCTATGAGAAGAACCTATACAAAAGAGCACTATTTAGAAAAAGTAAATCTTTTAAAAAGTATTGTTCCTAATGTCACAATAGGTACAGATATAATAGTTGGGTTTCCAGATGAAACGGATGTTGATTTCGATGAGACATATAAATTATTTGAAGAAATTCAATTTGAAACAGCTTTTATATTTGCTTATAGTCCTAGACAAAACACCCTAGCTTCCAAATATGAAGATAACATCTCAAATACCCTAAAACAGCAGAGGCTCCAAAAGCTGTTAAAGCTTTACCATAAGATCTTAGAGTCTAAATATGCAAAGCTAATAGGCTCTAAAAAAGAGGTTTTAGCAGAAAAGACAAGTAAAGATGGAAAATCTTTAAAAGGCAGAACTAGAACCTTTGAAAAGGTTTTATTTCCAGGTGACGCCAAGCTTATTGGATCCCTTCAAATGATTGAAATTGAGAGCTTTAGCCACCAAACACTTAAGGGCTCGATTATAATTCCTTCATAATAACATTCCTATTAGAATTAAAATATAATTTAATACTATTGATGTTATAGACAATTCTATGCTATAATACTTTTATAAATTATTAATAATAACATTATGAAAGAAGATTTTTTTAATAAGACAATCAGGACTGGTTCTTTTAGGCAAAATATTAAGCCTATTCGAATCAATATCAGAAATATTGGCTTTTCTCATTTTCAAGATATAGAGCTTAAAAACACTGTAACTAGCTCAAAATCCACAAAAACATATTTTAAAGATCTTTTTTTTGAAACATTCCCATATATAGATTCAAAAGCTAACCAAACTCTAAAAAAAGATATTCCTGCAATATTTTTTGATTCATCAATTTTTCCAAATGAGCTTATCTCTTTAAATAATGAGCCTTTAATAAAAGAGCAGAGCCCTTATATAGATTATCTAAAAAGTTTAAGATTTTTTGGGACTCTAAAACAGAGGAAAGATAAATCGGTTTATTTAAAAATCGATAACTCTTTTATAAATTTAATCTCATCTAAACTTCCATCTAATATTGAAAAAATGAGTGATTTTAATATCTCTATTATTTCAAAAGAAGAGCATAAAAAATATGAGGTTTTTCCAATTATAGAACATGATGAGAAATTTCAGTATAAGATAAAAGATCTATATTCTGTAAATGTTCAAACTGAAAATGGTTTTAAAAAGGTTTGGTTTTTAGAAATTGAGTCTAAAAATCTAGAAGAATTTAGATATAAATATCATCTTTTTCCAAAAAGAAATGGCCATAATTTTTCAATAAAGTTAGGCTCTATAAAATCTTTTAAACTTAAACTCTCTTATCCTTTAATGAAAATCAACATATCATTTTTTGCTGCTTAAAAATCTTGCAAAAAATAATCTTCTTTATTAGATTTGCTTCAATTTAATTTATAAGGAGATATTAATATGGTTGATCCAGCGAGTAGCGTTTCTGAAACGCCAGCAGCTGATACAACAGTGTTAACAGAAGACGATATTTCATGCACAATTACAGGAGGAGTATTCATTGAACCTGTTAAAACTAACTGCGAGCATAGAATAGAAGAAATAGCTTTAGCGAGACATTTAAGAGATGATAAACACTGTCCTTTTTGTAGAGCTATTGTCACTTCAGCAGTGCCTGATGTTGAGCTTACTAAAAAAATACAAGATCAATTCGTTAAAGTTCATGGAGTGATTAATGAAGATAATAAAAAAATATTCGACGATCAAAAACAAGCTCTCTTAGATGACGCTAGGTATAATTCTGTTAGAGGAGCTCCTATTATTCCTAGTGTTTCTGCTACAAGACGAAGTGATCTGGATCCAGATGAAGATCTTAGATTTATGGGCATTGATCCAGCTGTAAGATCAGGTATTTCAGGTCTAGTCTCTCTTTTTTTTGATCTTATCGCCCCTGCAAGTTCTTTTTCAGATAGAACTAGAGGAGAGCCTGCTCCAGGAGCTCCGAGCCCTTCTACACTTTTTACTCAAGTTCAAACTAGCATTAGAGCATATAATTTACTTCTAGCAGAACTAACTGCGGATACAATACCAAGCTCTTCTTTTTATAAAGATCGAAGCTATGATAAAATAGCTAATGCTTACATAGATAAAGCCGATACAGATATCACAAATCTTGAAGACGCTACAAGAGTTGCTTTAAAAATCTCTAAAGGATTTAGCAAGAATAATCTTTTAACTATAATTTCACTGAAATATGTTACGCACAAAAACTATTTAAAAGCTTTTCAAACAACTACTAAAATGCACAATTTATTTTTTATTCCTTTAACGTGTCTATTAATTTCTGTAATAGCAACATTTCATGGATTTTTATTTATTTTAAAAGGAGTTACATGGCCTTTTAGAGCTCTAATAACTAGATTAACTTCTTAAAAAACAAAAAATTATCAAATAAGGTAGAATATGCCAAATATTACAGCTGCAAAAAATTATCTAAGATCTTTTTTTCAAGAACCAAAACAACCATTGGATTTAAAAGATATTACTTGTCCCATCACCCGAGGAATATTGATAGAACCTGTTAAAACAAATTGTGGGCATCATTTTGAACAACTTGCCTTAGCAACGCAATTACAAGCTTTAACATTTGATAACCGAGAACTATGTAGTATCTGTAGGACAAGAATTACTTCAGCTGATTTAGATCATGAGCTTATAGTAAAAATACAAGATCAATTTGTGAAACTCTCAATAGAGAATAAAAAAATATTTGATGATCAAAAAACTGAGCTATCTGAAGATGAAGGGTATCGAGATGTTAGAAGCTTACCTGAAATACCTCGAAGATCTGATTATAGTACAATGCCAGAAGAATTTAGAGATCTAGCTCGCTTTCTTGAAAGTGATTTTCCAAGATCTCCACCCAGAGCATCTTCTGAAAACTCTCAAAGATCTGATTTTTTTCTTAGGAATGCTCCTAGAAGATTGAGAAGCTCTATCTCGACTGCAAGCTCTTTATTAAGCGCTTCTAGAAGATCTATTTCAGGAATACTATCATCTTGGATAATCCGAAGTATAAAAAACAATGCATCTAATCAATTTACAAATCTTTATAACTTAATTATCACATCTAATGAATCATTATCACAAAAAGTAGAGCAATGCATAGAAAATGATAATTTAGCTCAAGCAGAGATTTACACATCTCGAATTTCAAAGAGTATTTTTAGAGATCAATGCTATTCAAAAATCGGTTTTTTGTACAAAAACAAAGCGAACGCAGATTTAGTAAATTCTGATAGCTATTTAACTTCCAGTACAAGAATCGCTAGATTAATTTCCCATAGGGATATGAAAGCGTATCTTTTTAAGGAACTAGCTCAATCATATATAGACGCTGATAAATTGCTTCAAGCAAAAAGCATTATTAGAGATGATGTAAAAAATAGTGACAAAGATGAATTATACAAATCAATTTGTTCGAATATTTTATTAAAAGAATATTCTTTATCCAATGTTCAAGAAGTTTTAAGTATATTTCCTTTGATGTTCAACAACAACTTTGTAAATCATATTTGTCGAAACCTCTTAAATAAATGCATAGCAAACAATGATTATGATAATGCTGAAAATGCTATTGAAAAGCTCCGTTTTCCCTATGAGATACAAGCAGAATATCACAAGCTCTCTCAACTATTAATCAATAATAATTATAGCGATTTAAAAAGAGCTTTAAACATCACTGATAAAATTGAATCTTATTCTATAAAAAATACAAATTTTGAAAAAATTTCTTCTAAATTTGCTGATATTAGATATTTTAAAGATGCCTATAAAACAATTTCTAAGCATACCAATCCTTCTACTAGAAAACGTTTGTATTTTATTTTAACGATAAAAACACCTTTTATAGTGCTATATTCGCTAGCTTCATTTCCATTTAGACAAATAATTAACCGACTGAAAAAACAGCATTAAATCTACAAAAAACTATCGATCTTAAAAATTTTGAGATCGATAGTTTAATTTTAAATCCTTGCATAAAAATTTTATTTTCTCTATTTTTTACCATCTAAAAAAGGATATTATTAATATGAGTATAGAAGTCCCAAAAGAATTTGAGTGTCCAATAACTTTAGACGTTATGATAAATCCTGTAAGAGCCAATTGTGTAGCAGCAAAACCCAAAGAACCTACTGGCATTTTTTCTTATTTTTTTACAAGAGGTTCAGACGATAGTTGCTCCGGGCATTTTTTTGAAGGATTAGCTCTAGCTGCCTATCTAAGAAGGATAGATCAAAACTGCCCAACTTGCAGACAAAAAATCACAAAAGCTATTCCTGATAAAGATTTAGCTGCAAAAATAACTAGAGAGTTTATAAATAAAAGCGCTGCACATAAAACGCATTTTGAAGATGCAGAAAAAGAGGTTAACCTAAACTACGGAAACATGAAAAGTTTGCCAATTATTCCAGACGATCCAGCTCTAGGAGCATCTCCTGCTGCAGCGGCGGTAGCTCCCGCTTCTAGTAGCGTAGATCCTAGCGCTACGAGAGCACCTAGACCTTATAGAGAAAGATCTGCATCTGATGTATTTAGCCACAGAGCTTTTGATCCTTTCCGTCCTCTTTATAGAGCACGTCATCCTATAAGAGAATCTGATAGCACTAAGTATGACAAAGTCTCTGAACATATTAGAAATGACCATTTAGCCTTAGCAGAAAATGAAGCTGATACAATAGTTAGCTCTTTTTATAGGAATAAAGCTTATCAAGATATTTCTGAGACTCACCTTAATAAATATACTTCAAGGCTAAATGTTAGAAGATCTCCTGAACATCTTATAAATGCCGGTAGAGTTACTTCAAAAATAATAGATCCACAAATGAAAAATGAACTTTATCATAAAATTGCTCAAAAAACATTTCCTACAAATCATTTAGGC
>JAAKFN010000169.1 GCA_011065045.1 Candidatus Anoxychlamydiales bacterium | reverse complement strand
TATGTTTAAAGTCGTAGGTGCGATTGTATCGGAGGTCTATGAAGAACTAATGGTTGATCCTTTAATCGAAGCGTACGTATCAAGTGTCGTGGCGGACGCCGGCGGGAACTGGTACGAGCAGATCTTCTGGTCATCCCTCGCAGAATCGGGAAGAGAGGCTGGACTGAGTATGGTAACTCAAACGCTTGGATCCATGGCAATCCATTCACAAGTTCAGGTTTCCCAGAACTTAGACATTACCACCCAGAATTCCATTATCGATATAAATCAGATGAAAGCCGAGCGAGAAGCTCAAAAAACTGATAATAAGCTAGTAAGGGAAATTAAAAGCACTTTACTATCATCGCTTCTGGTATTTGTCGGGGTAGGAATAGGAGGGATATTCGGCTCGGCAGGTGTCGGACTTGCAAACTTGATGATACCTATTGGTATGATCGTAGGAGCGGGAGGCGAAATAAAGGATATAGTCGAAAACTCACTTAAAGCAAGAAATGCACCCGTTCACGAGGCAATTATTAATATCCACTCTGAAGTTTCTGACGCATGGAAAGCTCGGATTGTCAGAGATATAGAAAGAGAGGTAGAAGTAAGTACACTTCCAGATTCTAACACCCCGCAACCACCCCAAGCACTTACCACAGAAGTATTTGAGACATCGCTCACTGATTCTGAAATTATTGCCGCATCTATCGCCCTCACAAATCGTATGATACAGAAACCAGGGTTTAATTTCATGCCAGACACAGAATTTAGTGGTATTAATTTAGGGCAAGATAATGAAATTCTCAAGAGATCAAATTTAGTCCGTCATATTGTCAAAAAAACAGGCTTATCAAAGCAAAAAATTTCCGATATGGTTAAAAATATTAAAGAATCGAAAGTCCACGACCAAGAGTTTTCCACGAAACTAGCCTTGGAAATTGTTATGAAGGATTTAGCTGTCCCACTCCCTGATTTTTACGAGGATGGAACATTGATGAATAAAAATGATGATCGAGATGCTCAAGACCCCTTAAGGTTTTTAGATTGGTTCGTTAGATATCGTCCTAATAGTATGTATGGAGATAGTTTTAGAAGAGTTAGAAGTCCTGTTGCGACTATAGGTGAAAGGGCTTGGCGCACTCCATTTGATCGAGATCCTATCATATCAAGTAGAGTGAAGGTATTATACGAAAAAATGAGATCAAATTCTCGAAGGCTAAAAGGGAACAAGCCATTTTATGTCGTTTACGCATTAATGCAAAAGCGAGAGCTATATACAGGTGTTATTTTGCCAAGACCTATTTTTGAAGTCGGATATGCCACAAGTCCGAAATCAATGAGTAAAATTGTTTCTGGTCATAGTAAGTCGCTTTTAGAAACCCTTAAACTAAAAAGCAATGTTTATTTCAGAATTGCCTATTTTAAAAGTTTGAAGAAGGAAGGTATAATTCCAAATACTGCTCGTTTTGGTGACTATTTTGAAGCAGTGCCTATTGATATTGCTCATACAAAAGAGCAAATGGAAGATTTAGAAACGTTCTACACTATATATGTAAATAGAATGAATGGTCGAGGAGATAGTTTCAATTTGGTGCATTATAATCAATTGTTTAATGCAATTGTTGGTAATCTTTACCAAAGAGGTAGACCAATGCGTAGAATTGTTGGTAGTATGAGTAGCATACCCATTGATATAGAAGAGTTAAAGGATATAATATTTATTTCGAAAGAACATTTAGATTCTGCAATAGAACTAGGTCTTGATAAAAAGGATCTTTATTGGTATTTTAGGGATCACGATATTACTATTGACAAGATTTTAGCTTTTTATTATCCAGGAAAAAAGTGGCATGAGATCAGGTCAGAAGTAATTAAACTTCATTTAATTCAACTAGCGAAGAGTGGTGTAGATAGCTCAGCTCTTCCAAATCACTTATACAAAGGTGTACAGAGTTCCATTGTTATAAGAATAAATTATAAAGATCCAACTTTTCAGGTTGACTTGGTACCCTATGATTTTATAGAAATTAGATATTTACTAAGGAAACATTTTGGAGGTATGGCCGCTTATAACAACTTAGTCATTGAATCATATATAAAACCTAGACTTACTGAAATGCTCAAGCAAGGTATAATCACGAAAGAAAGATTAATAGAGACTCTTAGAGGGATCTCATCAATACCTTTAATTGATCCCAGTCAGTCCGCTTCTCAAACTGTGTTTGGGTTTGCATTTAGGCATAGTTTTCAGATGTTATTCGATTCAGATATAAGGAAAGTCCTTTCTCATAAAGATTACGGAATTATTGGTAGCTTCGTTCCGATACAGTTAGTAAAAGACCTTGGATTATATATTAAGGGTGATAATCAATTTAATACGGCTATGCAACATAGGCTGGTATCAATCATTGAAAGTATGTTTCTTACAAAAGATCTTACTAGCATCTTCCACTTATTAAATTCAGGCTCTTTATAATATTTTCTTTTTTTTAAACTCTTGTTAAAACTCAATTTGAATATAAATTTAAATGTATATTTAAATATATTATAATTAAAATATAGAAATTATAAACTCTGTTTAAATTGTTTAAGAAAGAATTTAAAATTAATAAATTTCTCTCATTGGAACTGAGAGGTAGTAAAACATTTATCTATGTTAACGGTAAGGAATTTACACAATGTAGGTATGTCTTGCTTAATATTCCTATTGATGATATTGAACAATATAATGCAATAAATTCTATTGATGAGGTTCTAGACAACCTAGATCACTCATTAGAGGAAAACTCAGAAGCCTTACCTCCAGGAACGGAGTTTTGGGCACATTGCTCCAACCTGCAGGCTTGGGCTGAACGTGAATATAATGTAGATTTATTAGATTCTAAGATCTCATTCCCTCTATTAAAAACGTTATCACAAGAAGGAGACTTAATAGCAAAGAAAGTCTTTAAAGAAGAAATCGCAAAAAGACTAATGAGAGGAGAAATGAATTCAATAGCATACTTAATCGATTTAGGATATTTAAAATATTTTACTCAAGAAGAATTAAACACAATTTTTAGCTCGGATAATTGCTCTTTATTCAAGAATATTTTGGACGCTTTTAAAGGTGAAGATACAGATCAATTTCATGAAGCATATCAAATCTATAAGGATATCGGTGTTTATTTATTCTCTGCAATTAGGAAAAAGCTAAAGCAGATATTTGACACAGACAATATTGAAGACTTGTGC
>JAAKFN010000168.1 GCA_011065045.1 Candidatus Anoxychlamydiales bacterium | reverse complement strand
TCTACTTGAATATCGAAATCAAGTTTCAAATCTTCTCTTAAATTCTTAGCGAGCTCTATTTTCTCTAAAACAGATGGTATAAATTTTTGTCCTCCAAATCCTGGATGCACTGACATAAATAAAACATTATCTAGCTTCTCTAAATACTTTGTAGCTAATGAAAAAGAGGTCTCAGGATTAAATGCTAAACCTACTTTTTTTCCGCATTTTCTAATATAGTTTATTGTATCTTCTACATCTTCTGTTGCTTCAAAATGAAATGTTATTAAATCAGCTCCCACTTCAACAAACTTTTCAATATAATCAAATGGATTATAGATCATTAAATGAACATCTAAAAATAGATCTGTAGATCTATTTATCGCAGCAACCATTTGAGGCCCTATTGATATATTTGGAACAAAATGCCCATCCATAACATCTATATGAATAGCATCAGCTTTTGATTCTTCCACTTTTTTAACTTCTTCATTAATTCTAGAAAAATCTGCTGCTAAAATAGATGGAGCGACTTTAATTTTATTTTTCATAAAAATACTTTTTTTACTCAAGAATAAATCTAAAAAAAACAAAAGTCAAGGTTTTCAAAAATATGTTTTTCACTCAAAGCTATTTTTAACAAAATACGGAAAAGTACTATTTTCTAAGATTCTATATCGGAAACAAATTTGCAAGAAAATCAATTATTATAGTAAGATATTTAATGTTATTAACATCATTAATACTGGCATAACAATTAAAACAAGTAAGAATATTTTATGACAGGGCTATCTAGAGTAAGAGCAGATACCGTTGGGACCATAACCACGCTGTCGGCTGCTCCAACAAAAGAAACAAAAGAACCTTTAAAGAAAAACGAAGAAATTGAACTCGATATTTTACAAGTAAATCCTGATGCTTTAGAAGAAACTAAACCAAATTTTGTCGAAGCCGGTTATCTGATTAGTCCAATTTCTTTAGATGAGATTAAAAATTGCGAAGCATTCAAAACCGAGTGCTGTGGAATCATCATCCCTAAAGAAGAATTAATTAAGTGGGATAATTCAAATACAGAGTTCCCTTGCCCTCATTGTAGAGCTCCTCTAAAAGCTAATGATCTCATTGAACCCGCTTTATTAAAAAAAGAAATTAAAAAAACATCTATATATATCATTTCTATGTCAGTCTTTGGTTGTATGTTTCTTATGGGTGCAACGCTTGTAATCGCACACTCTTTCTTTTCTGCCGATATATCTTTTTATAACAATATTACAATGATAAGCTTGCTAGCTATATCAGTTACAGGTTCGCTGTTATCTGCATTATGGTATTCAAAAAAAAGAATACCAATAGAAGGTCTCGTTTAAAGTTGAATTTTATAAACTCTATCGATTTTCAAACAAGAAACTGAAAAAAACTCTCAATTCAAAGATTTTTGAATGGTATCAAAAAACTTTTATTTTTGAGCTTTCTATCTGATAAAAACCAGATCCAAGATACTCTATGCTTTAAGAGATCTAAATCATTGCAAATTAACTCCTTATATTTTATTAGCTTTTAGTTATTTTACATATTCAGATATTGTCCGAATTTTTAATTCGGACATAATTCGGACATAATTCGGACAAAAACAACAAAAACTGTCCGAATAGTGACAATTCGGACAAAAAAGCCTAGTAAACTGTCCGAATTAATGATAAAATAATCTTAAAAAGAGAGAATTACTAATTTATGAAACGTAGAGATAGAAAATTAGCTATTTTAAGACAGCTTAGCCTAGAGTCCGAACCGATTACTCTATATGAGCTAGCTAATGCCTTCGAGCTTAACTATAGCAACCGAACAATACGTCGTTTGTTGAATGAACTTATCGAAGAGGGTCTTGTTAAAAGATATGGAAGCACTAAAGGAGCAAAGTATGTTGCAGTTAAAGCAACGGATCGTATCTTGAATCAAGAGCCTGTTATCCCCTCTCAAGATATCAACCATATAAGTAGTTGTTTTGGATCAGAAAGCCTAAATGCTATTGAAAAGATAAATAAGCCATTATTTGAACGCCAACCTGTAACTTATAATACAGATTGGTTGCAAACATATCAACCAAACGTAACTTTTTATCTACCTAAATATTTGAGAAATCAATTGCATAATGCTGGCGAGCGGGCTAATGATCACGATCCAGCAGGAACCTATGCTCATCGAATTTTCAACCAACTAATTATCGACCTATCCTATAATTCATCAAGATTGGAGGGAAACACCTACTCTCTATTAGAGACTGAACGCCTTCTACTCCATGGCGATGGCATTGATGGAAAACTTGATGAAGAAAAAGTAATGATTCTTAATCACAAGGAAGCTATTCGTTATTTAGTAGATAATGCAGCTCGTTTAAAAATAAATCGAAATGTTATCTGTACTCTTCATTACTTACTCTCTGATGGCCTTGTAGAGCCAAAATATGCAGGAAAAGTTCGTGATTTTGCTGTTCGTATAGGAGGTTCAACATATATCCCTTTTGAAAATCCAAAGCAATTGCAATTACAGCTCGATAAAATTTCCGAGAAAGCTTTTATGATTTCAGATCCATTTGAACAGAGCTTTTTTTTACTTGTCCATATTAGCTATCTTCAGGCATTTGCTGACGTTAATAAAAGAACCGCTCGCCTCTCAGCTAATATATCTCTTATAAAAGATAATCTTGTGCCTCTTGCATTTAGAGATGTTGGTATCCAGGATTATATGTCTGCAATAATCGCTATTTATGAACTTCAAGATATTCGGCCCCTCATTGATCTTTATGTTTACTCATACTTGCGAACTTGTGCAGCATATGATTCTACTATAAAATCTTTAGGTTTTGACGAAGTGCGTGTTAGATTTCGTTATAAACGTCGAGAAATAGTTCGAGAGATAATCATTAATGGGTTTGTAGGAGTTCAGTTAGAAGAATACATTCAATCTGAAGCTATAACGCATAACATACCTGAAGACATTAAAGAGAGTTTCACAGAAGATATATTCGAAGATCTAGAGCAAATAAATGAGAGCCGCTTAGTTGGCTTGGGAATAAGTCCCGACCAACTAACAAAATGGTTAAAGTTAAGATCAAAGAATTGATTGGATCATGTCAATCACCCCTCCCTAAAGGAAGGGGCTTGAACCGTGAGGATCAGGGGCAACTGGTTGATTAGGGGGCAAAAAGGAAACTTTATGCAGAAGTTAGTCGGAAGAGATACATACACACCTA
>JAAKFN010000167.1 GCA_011065045.1 Candidatus Anoxychlamydiales bacterium | reverse complement strand
GTTGTCTTTTCTCTATCTTAACGACTACTAACATTATTTAAATCTCCCTGTTAGTTCTCTGGTCAACCAGTTGCCCTTGATCCTCACGGTTCAAGCCCCTTCCTTTAGGGAGGGGTGATTGACTTTAGCTCTCCTAACTTATTTGGGAAAATTTTTCCCATATGTTCGTATGCAATTTTTGTAACTTCTCTACCTCTAGGGGTACGTTTTAAAAAACCTAACATTATTAAATAAGGTTCATATACTTCTTCTAGTGTAGTCTGTTCTTCGCCTAGAGCAACCCCAATAGTTTTAATTCCTACAGGGCCTCCTGCAAAGTTATCGATTATTAGGCTTATGATTTTTTTATCCATTTCATCTAAACCGATCTCATCAATAGATAACATTTTTAAAGCTAAGTTAGCAACCTCTTTATCGATTATTTTATTATGATTCATCTGAGAATAGTCTCTAACCCATTTTAATAAATTATTCGCTATTCTTGGAGTCCCTCTAGATCTTTTAGCAATGGTATTAGCTCCAGCTTTATCTATTTCTACATTTAAAATCCTTGCGGATCTTGTTATTATTTGTTCAAGATCTTTAGTTGTGTAAAAATCGAGTCGTGCATTAAACGAAAAACGAGATCTTAGTGGTGATGATAAAAGGCCTGATCTAGTTGTTGCTCCAATTAAAGTAAATTTATTTAGTTTGACGCTAACACCTCTAGCATTAGGTCCACTATCTATTAATAGATCTAAAGTAAAATCTTCCATTGCTGGATATAGATACTCTTCAATAGCTTTATTGAGTCTATGGATTTCATCTATAAATAGAATGTCTCCATCTTTTAAAGAGGTTAAAACTCCAGCTAAATCTCCCGGTTTTTCAACAATAGGTCCAGAAGTTACTACAATATTAGTGTTCATGGTTTTTGCAATGATATTTGCAATTGTTGTTTTTCCAAGCCCTGGAGGCCCTGAAAAAAGCATATGGCCTAAACTATCATTTCTTTTTTTTGCAGCGCCAATAAAAATGTGTAGTCTTTCTTTAATATTTTCTTGACCGACAAATTCTTCTAAACAAATCGGTCTTAGGGGTAGCTCAAATGATTTGTCTTCTGTTTTTAAGCTAGAGTGAATAAAATTTTCATCCATATTTTTTGCTCCAAAAGATAAAAATATAACTTTTTTAATAATAATTCTAGCAAGAAAATTATTGAGACGCTATATCTATTTACTAAAGCAATAAAAAAAAGGAAAAAAAATGACTCTGCTTGCGGATGAACATATAGAAAAACTTGCAAAAGAGGGGATGATAGAACCTTTTGAAAAAAATCAAATTAAACAATCTAGCACAAAAAAGGTAGTGAGCTATGGACTTTCTAGTTATGGTTATGATCTAAGGGTCGCAGATGAGTTTAAAGTTTTTACAAATGTATATAATACAATTATCGATCCTAAAAACTTCTCTGAAGACTCATTTGTTGAGATCAAAGCTCCAACTTGTATAATCCCTCCAAACTCTTTTGCCCTTGCTAGATCCGTTGAATATTTCAGAATTCCGAGAAACATTTTAACTATTTGTATTGGAAAATCAACTTATGCAAGATGTGGAATTATAGTAAATGTAACTCCATTCGAACCTGAATGGGAAGGTTATGTTACTTTAGAAATTTCAAATACAACTCCTCTTCCTGCAAAGGTTTATGCAAATGAAGGGCTTGCACAAGTTTTATTTTTTGAAGCAAAAACCGAATGTCTGGTATCATATGCAGATAGAAAGGGAAAATACATGAAACAAAGGGGAATTACTATCCCTAGATTGTAGAATTATTTATAATTAATTATAAAAACTTGAAAATAAACTTATAAAGAATTAGTAGTTTAATTATATGAAAGAAAGTAAAAGTAATAAAAGTCTTACATCGAAAGTTTTTAAAATCGCTATAAACTCATGGTGGGTAATTCTATTTATGCTAGTTTGCTCAATTGGCTATGACATGGGTATAAAAAAGAGAAAAATAGCCATTATTGAAATGAAAACTAAATACAACAACCTTCTAGCTCAAAGAAATCAAGCTACAACTAGAAAAGAAGATCTCTCTCTAAAACTAGCATCTCAAAGCGATCCTTCATGGATTGAGCAAGTGTTAATGAAAGAGCTTGGAGTTGTCCCTGAAAATAAAATCAAAGTCCACTTTAAAAATTAATCTTTCTTTTTTTGTCTTAAATGAAGTAAAAAAGTATTAGATGACAATATTTTATTTAGTACTAGCTTTAGTTTGTTTGATAGCCTTTTCAGCTGTATTATCTGCATCTGAAACCTCACTTTTTTCTCTCTCTTCATTTACAGTCCATGCATATAAAACCTCTCCAGACAAAAGAAAAAAACTTATTTTCAAACTATTAAATACTCCAAGAGATCTTTTAGTTACTATTATGATGCTAAATATTTTTGCAAATATCTTAGTTCAAAATACCGTCTCTTCTCTTTTTGGAGAACTCTCTTCTTGGCTACTCAAAGTTGGTATTCCTCTTGTTTTAACACTGTTTTTTGGAGAGGTTATCCCAAAATCGATGGCTCTTCCTAATAATAAATTTATCGCATATCACTTAGCTCCGTTTGTTTCTGTAATCTCTAAAATAGTGAGACCCATTCGTTTTGTTATCACAAAAGTTACAACCTACATTTCTAGAGCGATGTTCTTTTTTTTGAAAAAAGAAAAACCTCTCTCAATAGAAGAGATAGAGCATGTTGTAGAAAAATCAAATGAAGAAAATTTGCTTACTTCAGATGAGATGCATCTGGTTAAAGGGTATTTGAGTTTACATGATTCTAATGTAAAAGAGCTGATGACCCCTAGAGATGAAATTTTATATTATGATATTAATACACCTACAGAAGAGCTAACAAAAGTTTTTTCAGAGAAAAAATATTCAAGAGTGCCAATATGCGATATTAAATTAGATGAAATATTGGGTATGCTCTCTATGAAGAGCTTTTTTTTACATAAAGATGATTTTAAAACTTCAAAAGATTTAGAAAAGTTTTTAAAAAAGCCTTTTTTTGTTGCTGAGACTATGAATGCATTTTCACTTCTAATTGAGCTAAGGGATAGAAGAGAAAACATCGCTATAGTTGTAAATGAATATGGATCGATCATTGGTCTTATTACTCAAGAAGATTTAACAAATGAAGTTTTAGGTAAAATATCTGATAAAGAGGATCAAAAACATAAATATACTATCTCTAAACAAAACGAAATTATTGCATCTGCAAAAATGGAAATAGATGATT
>JAAKFN010000166.1 GCA_011065045.1 Candidatus Anoxychlamydiales bacterium | reverse complement strand
ATTCCCTTTGATTTCATTGATAAATCTAAAGGAGCGGGATTTTTATCATCACTTGTCTGAATAGTAATAGAAGTACCATCCAATACAATATCAAATGTATGAACATTTTGAGTCCATAAATCTCTAATTTCTGAGGTTAATTTTTTCGCTGCTGTTACGCATAAATTCCTTCTTTTTCTTTGCATTCGTTTTTTGACCTCATCTGGATCCTCATCACTCGGTTTGGTGTCATTTAACGTTTGAATATCTAAACCACAGAATTTAAGTAATTCGTCCATGTTTTCATATTTGTTTGGATCTATTAAATAAGTATCAATATCAATAAAATCATTAAGAATATGGGTTTGATCGAAATATACAAATCGTGGAACATAATTCAATATATTTATTCCATATTTTTCAAAAATATCATGATATTTTTCATGCAAATATTCGTTACTTGAAGTTTTTTTTATTACAATCTCTTCAATACTTTGAATTAATTTTCTATCTTCATCAAACAGTTTCTTTTGAATTACTTCCTCTCTTTTTATTGCTTCGATTTTCTCTTCAAGATCTGCAGTTGTTTCAGTACCATGATTGACCTTTTCTGGTGTAAAAGTGGGCATATTTTCAAGTATTTTTTTTTTTTCTTCATCTAATAATTGAAAAGTTAACTCTAAAAATTCGTTTGAATTAACGATATCCAATTTAGGATTAATAGGAATATCGTAATCAATGTCATATTCATAATCTTGATTGAATTTCTGCAAAGCTTTTAATATTGTAGTTTTTCCCGATTCATTTTCACCAATAATAGACATAACATCATTAAAATCTACATTACCAGTATCAAGAATACATTTAAAATTCTGAATTCGAAATTTCTTTAATTTAATGTTAAATTACCTCTTGTAATCTTATCATTTCCTAATAATTATTATGTTATATTAAATCTTTTAGAACTTTGGAATTTCATAACATTTGAAATTAAAGGTTCACGATATTAAAGCGAAAGTAGCTATTTATAATTATTTATTCTTTTCGAAATAAAAAAAATAACCGTTTATTGAGTAGTTTTTGGCTATGTGCTAAAAAATATTCTGATATAGAAAATTATTTTGATGTAATGGTACGTAATCATAAGAGAATACATGACGTAGGGAGCGGAGAAATTTTATAAATCCCTTCAAAATCGTTTTCTATTTCAATTGTATTACAAAAAAAACCTTATTCTATTACAAATTATATATATTTGACTCTTTTTCGTAGTACAAAAATATCTTTATCGTATTACAAATAGATCTTCCTATGTATTATATTATACTCAATGATAATTTTAGGATTTCTTCAGTTTTTTACTTTTAATGATTGTTACAATTTTATGTAAAAAGGTGGGAAGAGATCAAGTATGAATATATTAAATATTCTCATTTTGAGCTTGTGTCTAAAGGGTTAGAATTAAAGAGTGTAAGGAATTGGTATTTTGGGCTCTATACAGCTTTGAAATTAAACCATGCCACACATGAATATTATACAATAGATTACGTCATTTCTAATAAACTTTATCGAAATAAACCAATTACGATTAATAATAGTAAGTATAAATTTCATAAGTTAAAGCCCTCTTTACTCAAATTCGGTATAATAGAAAACAAGTTTAGGTATTCAGATTTAGAAAAGACAATTTTAGACTTTATTTACCTATGGATTTATAATAGTACACCAAAGAATAAGATTTTAATGAATATATCAGATTATGCTAAAACCTTATCAGAAAGTAAAGTTAGAGATTATGTGCGGTGGTATCCTAAATCAGTTAAGGGAATTATTAAAGAAATTATGGAAAAGTCTTTTTTGATTAGTTGAGCAGTTCATTAATTTAAGAAAATTTGAAAAAAAGCTCTTTTAACTTCCACATCATTCTGAAAATGGGGATACGATTAAATACCAGGATTGTAATATAAATTTATTTTTTCAAGTAATTATGATTCAATTTTGCCTAATTTCGGGTTTAAGTCTTTCATGATGTTATCGAAGTTCTCGTCTAAGTATTGTTGGTTCTTTTGATATAACTTATCTGGAATTGGAATTATTTTATTCATGATAATTGAGTATTCCATTTGTAATCTCATGCACTCATGAATAAAGTATACTTTTTTATTAATCTCCGATTCTAGTAATTGTAATCTCACTTTGATATCTTGGACTTTATATGCATAATTGATGTTTTGCCATAATTTAATGCTCTCATCAATTGTTAGCCCAACTGAAGTGATAGTAGACAAGAGAAGTATTTTATTAACCAGTGGATCAAATGGAAATATTAACCAAACGATAAACTTATGAACTCAAGAAATAGATTATAATTGATTGAGATAAAATGCAGATTGAAGATAAATTTAACAAAATTATTTTAGAGCATTGTTATAATAATTTCCTTAAATCTTTTAATTATTATGAATTAAAAAATCCTTCAAATTTTTATATTAGTTTTTCCTCTTTTGAGGCGGATTTATCAATTAATAAAGCCGATAAGAAAGACTTTTATTTTAGTATCGATCAACTTGCAAGTAAAGAATATATTAAATTGAGATATGAATATGGAAAAATTGAAACAATATATTTTACATTGAAAGGAGTTATTTTTTATGAAGAGCGATATTTATCTGATAAGAAAATAATGACAAAAATTATAGTTAATGTGTTGGAACTAATAAAAAAAATTGATGATGAAGAAACAACCTCGGTAAAAGTAATAGGAATTGATGAATTATTAGAAATTGTAAAATTAGAAATCAATAATGAAAATAAAAGCAGACTATTTTGGACTTTATCAATTATTCAAGATGATTTAGTTTTAGAAAAAAGTATATTCTACATTAATCATGATTTACTTTCAGTTCGAAGGCATTTTTTTAAATTTACTAATTTAAATAGACGAATTTTGAAAAAAAAAGGGGAAGAATTTTTAAATTACCAATTGAATTTAATTAATCTCTTTACCAATATTAAAGATGATTTTGAAAAAGCACTTCTCCTGAGTGAATATAATGATATAAAATTATTTTATGGTCTAGAAAAATGGAAAGAAGTAGCTATAAAAATGGGCTCTATTTTAGATTATCTAATAACGAAAAAGTTCTTAGAATCAGAAGAAAATCCTTTCAATAATAAGACTTCCTTTTATGAAAAACTTACATATATAGTTGAAAACTCAGTTTTTGGTAGAGAAAACAATCAAAATTGGCTTTTTGTTAATAACAATATAAGAAAATATAGAAATTATATTCATCTAACTGAATTCATAAAATCTAAAATTATATTTGAT
>JAAKFN010000165.1 GCA_011065045.1 Candidatus Anoxychlamydiales bacterium | reverse complement strand
ACTAACGCCATAAATTATTTCCTCCGAATTTGCTCATTTGATTGCTAAACAAACCTTTTGCTAAGCCTTTTGTAGGCATTTTTTTCATAAACTGTTTAATTCTTTTAAATCCTTTAACTAATCTATTTACATCATCTAATTTAGTTCCACTTCCATTAGCTAGTCTTTTTCTTCTTTCAAATGAAATATCAACCTCTTCTAATCTCTCTTTTTTTGTCATAGATTTTATGATAGATTCAGTTTTTTTCATCTCATCTTCAGGGAGATCTAAATTTGATAATGCCGACATTCCTGGCACCATTTTTAAAAGAGATTTTATCGATCCCATTTTTTTAATCATCGACATCTGTTTGATGTAATCATCGTAGTTAAAACTTTTACTTTTGATTTTTTTCTCAAGCGCTTCAGCCTCTTTTTCATCAATTACATCTTTCGCTTTTTTAACGAGATTTATGACATCTCCCATTCCAAGGATTCTATCTGCCATAGAGTTTGGGTTGAAAATTTGAAAATCATCTATTTTCTCACCAGTCGCTTCAAATTTTAGAGGTTTTTTTGTAACTTCTTTAATCGAGATCGCCGCTCCAGCTCTAGCATCTGAATCCAACATCGTTAAAATTGAGCCTGTAATACTAACTTTAGCATCAAACTCATAAGCTGTTTTTACAGCGTCCTGACCAAAAGTTGCGTTCGCTACATATAAAACCTCAGATGGCTTTGTAATATTTTTTATATCTTCTAGCTCACCCATAAGCTCTTCATCGATATGAAGTCTTCCAGCTGTATCTAAAATTAAAACGTCGTATTTCTCATCTTTTGCTCTCTCAAGAGCTTTCTTTGATACTTTAGTTGCTTTTTTCTCATCGGACATCGAAAACACATCTATATGCGCATCTAGAGCTAATCTCTTTAACTGTTCAATAGCAGCAGGTCTTTGAAGATCACATGCAGCTAAAAGGACTCTTTTATGTTTCTTTTTCAAAAATGCAGCTATTTTTACAGATGTTGTAGTCTTTCCAGAGCCCTGAAGTCCACAGAGCATAATAACTGCTGGTTTATTTGATAAATCTAAAGTAGCTTCATCTTTTCCCATAAGCTCAATTAGCTCATCGTGAACAATTTTTATAAATTGCTCTCTAGGAGATACAGATTTAACAACTTCAGATCCTATAGCTTTTTCTTTAACTTTTTTAACAAAATTAGAAGCTACCAAATAGTTTACATCAGCCTCTAAAAGAGCTAGTCTTACCTCTTTTATGGCTTCTATTACATTATCCTCTGTAATCTTTTTACCTCGAGAAAAACTCGAAAAAAGATTTTGAAATTTATTACTTAAGTTATCAAACATAATTATTCCAATAATTTGCATATAGAATAACTTAAAAATTATTCTATTTCAACAAAAAAGAAGCGATCTTTTTTAGAAAAATCTTTAATTACTTCATTTAAAACATATTTTTTATCTGAAAAAATATTTAATACATCATTTTTTTGTGAACTTCCTATTTCAAAAAAAAGCTTTGTCTTAGGCTTTGTATATTTAAAAATTTGCTTTTCAATTTTTTTATAAAACTCTAAACCACTTTTCTTTGCAACCAAAGCTATTTTTGGCTCAAAGCTTTTTACATCATCATCTAATGTTTTAAATTCAATTTCAGAGACGTATGGAGGATTGGAAACAATGAAATCTGCTCTTATATTTTCAAAAGGACTTAATAAATCACCTTTTTTAAAAAGAATATTTACATCATTTAAATGAGCATTTTTCTCTGCGATTTCCAAAGCTTTTTTTGAAATATCTACTCCATAAACTTTTAATTTAGGAAATCTTTTTTTTAATGCAATTGCAATCGCTCCAGATCCAGTACATATATCAATTAAAATTTTACCATCTAAATTTTCTTTTTCTAATTTTTTACATATCAGATCTACTAAGATTTCAGTCTCAACTCTAGGTATTAAAACATTTTTATCTACAATAATTTCGCATCCATAAAAGTCAATTTTCCCAATTATATACTCTACTGGCTCTTTTTTAGATCTTCTTTGAATTAACTTCTCAAAGTTTTTTAATTCTTCATTTAAAAGAGTTTTATCAAAATTTAGAAAAAGATCATTTTTTTTTATCTTTAAAACATGAGCTAGCAAAGTCTCAGCTGATATTTTTGCATTTTTAATATTTTTATCATCTAAAAACTCAATAGCTGATTTTAGAACTGATAGCATATCTTTTGATTGAAAGTTTTTCATATATTTAAAAAAAAATATTGGTTTTAAGATTGTAACTTTTCTTGATAATAGAATGCGATTAATGCAGTTGCGATTTCATCTAAATCCCCTTCCATAACTAGATCCAAATTATAAACGGTTAGATTTATTCTATGATCTGAGATTCTGTTTTGAGGATAATTATAAGTTCTAATTCTTTCTGATCTATCTCCAGTTCCAACTTGAGATGCTCTCTCCTTTGATCTTTTCTTCTCCTCTTCAACTCTTTTTTTCTCAGCTACTTTTGCTTTTAGAACCCTCATCGCTTTATCTTTGTTTTTATGTTGGGATCTCTCATCTTGACAAGCAACAACAACACCTGTTGGTATATGTGTTATTCTAACAGCTGAATCTGTAACGTTGACATGCTGCCCTCCTGCTCCAGACGCTCTAAAAGTATCGATTTTCAAATCTTTTTCATCTATGTCTACATCATCATCATCTGTTGGCTCTAATAAAATAGCAACGGTAGCTGCTGATGTATGTAATCTTCCTGAAGCTTCGGTAACAGGCACTCTTTGAACTCTATGAGTGCCTCCCTCAAACTTCAAAAACCTGTAAACATTTTGTCCAGATAGAGACATTACATACTCTTTGTAGCCTCCTCTTTCTGATTCAGTTGTGGATATAGTCTCAACTACCCACCCTTTCTTATTTGCATAGTATTGATACATTCTAACTAAATCACCTGCAAAAAGACCAGCTTCATCTCCGCCTGTTCCAGCTCTAATTTCCATAATAATATTTCTAGAATCATTAGGATCTGGAGGAACTAATATCGTCTCAATTCTCGCCTTTGAGATAGCAAGCTCATTTTGAAGATTTACGATCTCTTCATTTATAACTTCTATTAGCTCAGGATCTTTTTCTGTGAGTAAAAGAGCTTTGCTCTCTATTAGCTCATCATTTGTTTTAACTGAGTAGTTCCAAGCATCTTTTAGCTCATTAAGCCTTGAGTGTTCTTTGGATAACTCTTTATATTTTTTTTGATCTGAAAAGATGTCAGGTTTCCCTAAAAGAGATTCAACTTCTTGAAGTCTTTCAAGAAGTTTTTTTACTTTTTCTTCCATAAAAACTTATTTTTTCTTAGTCGCTTTGGGCTT
>JAAKFN010000164.1 GCA_011065045.1 Candidatus Anoxychlamydiales bacterium | reverse complement strand
AGAAGGCGTTTCTAGGGGCTTTTATAGCATTTCTTTTTATTGCCTTTCATAATATTTTTAGGACCGCAATAAATTTCTTATTTAAATTTGCTAATTAAGAATTATGTTCTTCTTGCCTCAACTCTAGTTTTTAAAAGTATATAAATTAATTTAATTATAAATTACTTGCGGTTTTTTATTTAAAAACTTATGTTTGTCTGCAAAATCCAAAAGGGATGAAATTTATATTATAAATTCTAACAAAGGAGAGTCTTATGTCAGCACTAGGAGAAATATCAGGAAGTTCTTCCTTAATAGCACGAGGAGAACCAGCAATCATTGATTGGGATGACAATGCACCCATAAAGACTGCCTGTCATCTGGTTTCAGATGTAGCTACTACAACTTTGAAACCTGTAATGAAAGGAGTAATTACAGCATTAACGGTTAAAGCAGGATGTGAAGCTCCTGAGGCTATTACGGATATTGCTGTCAGTAGTGTTACCGACAAACTAAATGCAGCTTATAAAACATGTGGAGATAAAGTAATAGATCGTGGATGTGCTGCTTTAAAAAGAAGTTGTTGAAATCGTTAATAAATAAAAAGGAGAAATTCTATGACTTCATTAAGCAATTTATATCAATTTTTTTTCCCTGCTGTTAATATTGAGCAGCAGGGTCATCTTCAAGAAGTTGTCGTAAAAACATGGTCATTAATTGGACGGGATGTTCATCTTATCCGTTCAGGTGATAGATTGGAATATAAACTAACTTATCACCATGGAATAACTAAAAGATGTGTAATTAATATTCCTCAGGGCAAATCTATTGAACAAGCTATTGCACATTTAATGACTTTAGATGTTTCTGTCAATGATCATGATATTGTTAGTTTTGCAAAAAAAATAAGTATTAGCCAATTAGACAATCATTCAATTATAAATAATGATCATTGGGCTGTTACTTTGGCTGTTGCTGGAAAATGCAAAATAAATCCCAAAACATGGGGAGGTCATGCCGTTCTTTTCATTGAGATGGTAGAAAATGATGTGTATGTCATGAAAATTGCAGATTTAGTTAGTGGAGGATGTGGTAAAAAAGGGTGTTTCGGTGCTGTTGATATAGGTGAATTAAGTAAATTTGATCATAAAAAAATTAAATCCCAATCTGTAACTTGGGTAAGGTCAAAGACTCTTATTCAACAAATGATCTGCGATATTGAGCAGCAAAAATTAGCTCAAGATAATGGGTCCACTCCTGTAAAACTGGCCTTAAGAGGACAAAATGCTTTTTTGGTTGGAGAGATAGCTCATAACTGTTTCACTTGGGCAAGAGAAACATTAAAAATAGCAAACATACATTTATGGCAAGAGTCAACCATAGTCACACCAATTGCTATTATACCTAAATCAGTTATTTCTCCTACTTCATTATCTTCAAAAGAAAGAATTATAGTACAAATCAAAATCAATGGTTCTAACTTAAAAAAATTTGATATTACTCAGGAAATTGATGCATTTGTTGAACATCGTCCATGGAAGTTAGCCTTAAATGATAAAGGCGAAATTATGAATTTAAGAGCTGATTGTATAGTTGATCAGAATGACGAAAGGTTCAATAGAAAGTCTGACACTTTAATAATTAAACTTATAGTTGATGACGAAAAAGTATTAGAAATAGATGTAACGAAACTTATAAAACGAAAGGTCCGAGAAGAAGAAGAAAAAAATGATACCCCTATGCATATTGACCGTATAATAGACCCTATAATAAATGCAGTTTTTAACATAGTTTTCGCAGTACCATTACTGGTCCTTGACCTACTTCCAACGAAATAAATTATAGTACAAATCAATGGTTCTGAGTTAAAAAAAACTTGATATTACTCAGGAAATAGATGTAACGGAAATTATAAAACAAATTATAAAAAGCAAAGCTTTTAAACAAAGAATGCTAGATAAAGCAAAAAAAATCGATAATTTTATTATGAATTATGCTAATCTTGATTATAATGATATAAAGGACGACACACGAAACGGGCTTACTGGCTATTATGTGTTAGGAGCAACTGTTGTTCTCTTTGTTTTAACAGGACCATTTGGGCTAGTTATATCCCCAACAACTTCTTTAATAGCTTTTTGGCAGTTCCAACAACAATTTTAGAAGTATATACTGTGGCACGTCAACTGATGAATAAAAAACAATAAGAGGTAGTAAAATGAAAATAGAGACAGCCGTTAAAAGCGCGGATTTCAATAGTTTAGTCCAGATTTCATCTGCGACTACTACGCTCTCTTTTTGGGGGACACGTCGGATTCAAGCTGTCGGATATGAAAATAGAGCTCCTATTGACTCGTTAGCAGGCAGAGTTATGGAACTAGTTAGGTCTAAAAAGTTTGAATATACTCAAGAAGAGCGCGATATAGGAATTCAGATCGTTGCAAATATTAACAAACTTTATAGCGACAGCGACCAACAAGTAGCCAATAGTAATTTTTTAACGAGATTTTTCTGTGCTTTAGAGAGTTTTTATTACCAAATTTCTCACCCTTGTGCTTACCCGGAACCGATCACAAAATCCGTTATTCGATGGACTTGGGATACTAGTAAACAATATTATTATCGTCCTGGATTCAACGAAGTATTTAAATATTATACTAAAAAACAATATACAGAAAAGTTTCATCAAGAAGGCTATTCTTGGGTTTCTCGCTCTTGGAGTAATGGCATAGCTTTGGATCTGGACTGGGATATTGTAAAAGCAGCTAGTGATAAAATGCAGAGACGTTTATAGCGTTAATGGATAAAGAAGGATGTGAAGTTCATGAAGCTATTAGTGTCATTTTTAATTGATTTATTTGCCATTAGTTTTTTTCTTTCATACCAAGGTTTAATGGGAACCAAAATTTATGATAATCTTATAATGTATAATAGAGTCAACTATAACAATAATAGCCCTTTAGCTCCAATTTAACATTCAGTAAAAAATTATGGATTGGGGGTTTCCTTATCATCCCCTTTCTGTGGAAGTATTGTGTAAAAATTGTGAAAAAAACTAAAAAGGCAGTTAGTCTGTTTCACCTAACTGTCTTAAGATCAAAACTCCAAAAAGTAAGATTCGAACTTACGACCAATGGATAACAGTCTTAAAGAATAACCTTTAAAAACTGTCTTAATCACCTTAAACTAACCTCTATTACATAGAATAAAATGCTATGAAAAATTTTACAAGAAAAGATTAGTAGATTAGATTAATCTTCTTCCATAAAAGGTCATTTTGAATTACGGCAATACTACGGAATTTTTCAATAGGCTATTTTAGACGTGTTTATAAGAGTATTCTTTCCTTATCGGCAATCCGAACTTAATTTCCAAACATATATCCGATTAAAACTCGCAAAA
>JAAKFN010000163.1 GCA_011065045.1 Candidatus Anoxychlamydiales bacterium | reverse complement strand
TATCTTAGTTGTAAAATCTTGAGTTATTTTTAAGAGAATATAGAGTAAAAGTTTTGATTTTTGAGTAGTAGCTAGCTTTGATTTGGTCTCAATTATACCTTCAATAATTTTACTTTTTTGTGGGCAAATAACTATGATATAGGTGTCTGTTAAAATTATTGCTACAGTTGTTGTATGCATCCCTTTTTCTAAATCTGAAGAGTTTCTTGCATAGAGTATTATACTATTATTTACATGCTCAATTCGTGGGATTTCATATTTATCTAAGGTATCTAAAATATCATCGATCTCAATGTTTGCAATTTCAGAGATTTTTTTTATGTCATCCATATTAGCATCTGAAATGTTGATGAGGGCTCCTGGTCTAAAGTCATCAATTTTTTGAAACATCTCATCACGAATTGATTTGTAATAGATCTGAAACATAAAATTACCCTCTTAATATTACTACTTATCAGTAAACGAAGGGTATTTCAAGTAAATTTAAAGATTTTTTGTTTTTTCTTCTAAAGTAGAGAGTTTCTCTTCTAGCTTTTTTAGAGTTTTAGAGAGATTTTTATACGTGATGTATTGTCTGTTATAGTCATTTAGATAGATAGCAGGGGAGCCTCTAAATCTTCCTTTTTTGAGGTTTTTAGAAACACCAGATCTAGTAGCTAACTGAACAAAAGATGCAATTTCTACATGACCAGTTACTCCAACTTGGCCTCCCATAATGACAAAATCACCAACCTTGGTAGAGCCTGCAATGCCTGTTTGAGCTGCTATAGCTGTATTTTTACCTATCTCTACATTGTGAGCTATCTGCACTAGATTATCGATCTTAGTGCCTTTTTTGATGATCGTAGACTTGAATCTAGCCCTGTCTATACAGGTATTTGCTCCAATCTCAACATCATCTTCAATGATAACATTCCCTGCCTGCTCTAACTTTTTAAAAGAACCATCTTTTTGATGTAAATATCCAAATCCACAAGATCCAATAACAGCGCCACTTTGAATAATTACTCGATCTTTTATGATAGAGAATTCTCTTATTGTCACGTTTGAGTGAATGATAGTTTCTTTTCCAATAGAGGTATTTGGACCAATATATACCCCAGAACCAATAAATGCTCCATCATCAATATGAACATTTTCATCAATAACTGAACTCGGAAGTATTACAACATTTCTTCCTATCTTAGCGCTTTTATGAACAGTAGCGTTTTTATGGATTGCTTCAAAACCAGATAGCTTTTTTTCTTTTGAAAAAAAACCTATAATTTCTTGAAAAGTTTTAGATGCATCATCTGATACTAAATAGTTTTTGTTTTTCTCTAGCTCAGCATTCTTATCAACACAAATAACTCCCGCTTTAGATTTTAACATTGAATCTAAATAACGAGGATTTGCTAAAAATGAAGCCTCATTTACTGAGGCTTCATCTAAAGTGTTTACTCCAGATATTTTAAAATTAGCATCTCCAACGAGCCTGCTAGTTGTTAGATCAGCTAATTCTTTTAGTGTTATCATCTATTTTATCTTTTTTGCTGGAGCTTGTTTTGTATCAGCTACTATTTGATTTTCATCTTTAGTAGCGTCTTCATTTTTTACGGTCTCTTTATCAAAGTTTCTATCCATCTGTTTTATAACAAGTTCTGTTATATCAATTTTTGGGTTGTTATAAAAACAGGCTTCTTTGTTTAAAACAAGATCAAGCTTTTTATTCTCAGCAATTGATTCAGATGCTTTAGAGATGTTAGATGACATCTTCTGAATAAAAAAGTAATTTGCTTGATTCAAAATTTGATAAAGCTGATTTTGATACTTTGCTAAATCTTGATTAAGAGCGCTCTGTTTCATCTTTAGCTCTTCTTCAGCTTCAGGTGATAGCCCATCTAAATAGTCTTGATCTTCAAATTTTGCAGATACATCACCGAGCTCTTTTTCTGTCTCTTCAATTAATGATGACCACTGTTTTTTTATATTTTCTAATTGCTCTTGCTCATTTTTGCCATATTTAGAGTCTGTAAGACAGGTCATGAAATTTACAACCCCAATTACTGATTTAGATTCTATTGCAAAAAGCGAACTTGAGCATATTAATAATACTATTAAACTTAAAATAAAACGCTTTATTTTCATTTTACTTACTCCTTTTGGTTATTTAAAATTGTCCACCCATATAAAAGAAGATCATCTGCCTATCTTTATGTCCTCTTTTAGGGTTAATTGGGTATCCCCAACCAACTGTTATTGGTACTCGGTTCATAACTTCTAATCTAAGTCCTAATCCAACACTGGCTCTGGGTGTCTTTATCTTGAACCTATCAAAAGATACAGCTCCAGCGTCTGCAAAAAAGAAAATATCGGCTAGGGGTTTTATGATTTCTTGATTGTATTCAACAGAAAGTAGCATAGAAGAGATTCCACCTTTTGGATCATCTTTAGCTTTATCATCAGTCATTTGAGGGCCTATGATATAAGGTTTATATCCTCTAACTGTTTTTTCTCCACCTAAAAACAGTCTCTCTGAAATTGGTACTTTTTTGTTAAATTTCCCTTTATTTGAGGTGAATGGACTTAAGAAAGATAAATTAAATCGATATTTCAGAGTTCCCTTTAGCCAAAGTGGATAATAGTAGGTGTTATTATATGCAAGTTTTAAAAACTTATATTTTCCTCCAATGCCAACATACTCGGTATCCAAGTTTGAACGAAGACCTCTATGAGGTTTATATGAGTTATCTGTTGAGTCATAAGATAGGAATGGACCTGCTCCTGAAATTAGTCCTTCAGAATCTTCTTGATTGTCTTTTATAAGCTGCTCTCTTTTATCTACAGGTGTTGCTTGAATTATTTTATTTTTTACAACATTATCAGAATTTCTAAGCCTATATCTAAGTCCAATACTCCAAAAATTAGAAAATGGATATGCTGTATAAGTAGAGCCACCAAGTGTTCTGATTCTATAATCTTTTCCCTGAAGTCTTGAATGAGTTCCACTAAATTCAAAACCAAGTTTCCATAAAGTATCTTTAAAATATGGATCCATCCAAGTAGCTGAATAGTTTTTTTGACGTTTTCCAAGAGTTCCTTTTAATTGAGCATACTCTCCTCCGCCTCTTAGAGCTGAAGGGCCGTGTCTAAAGATTTTATAAAGACCTGTATGATCAAAGTTATTTTCTGTAATATCTACTGTTCCACTAACGCTATCAGTTGAGCTAAGCGCTGCTGAAAATGATAAATGACCAGTTGATTCTTCATCAACTTCAATATGGACATCTCGGTAATTTGGTCCTAAAGATTCATCAGAAGATTGAACTGCATAAACATTTACGTTTTTGAAATATCCAATGTTTTCTAATTTCTGCTCTGTTGCTTTTAATTTTCTTGAATCAAATTTTTGACCT
>JAAKFN010000162.1 GCA_011065045.1 Candidatus Anoxychlamydiales bacterium | reverse complement strand
ATGTAGCAAATATTGAAAATATGAAGATATGTTTGGATCTAATTCGCATGTATTAAATTATATGCGAATTCAAGAAAAAATTATATTTTTTTTCCTTGCTTTTTCATGTTTTTAATTACTTTGGCAAGCCCAAGCTTATCGATTGTTTTCATAGCAGCAGGAGTTAGCCTTAAAGTAATAAATCTATTTTCTTCAGCAAACCAAAATCTTTTTTTGAAAAGATTAGGTAAGAACCTTCTTTTACTTTTACCAGTAATATTAAGTCCAATACCCTTCTTTTTCTTAGCTATACCTCTAGTTACGTATGTTCTTCCCTTAAGCGGTATTTTGTCTGTAACCTGACATCTTCTAGACATTTTTGACCTCCTTAAATTTTAATTCAAAATAATAACATCAAAAACCTTTAGCTGCAAGATAATATGAGATTAAGAAGTATTTTTTGAAAGGTTTTGCTCACATCTTGAAACGAGTCGATAATTTTAAAAATTAATTTATTAAAAACTAAAATAAATTTTTTAATAGTAAAAAAAAATGATTCGCTATATTTTTTTTGTTAAAGCTAGATTAAGGTGTTATTATGAGAGTTCCTCCTCCTTCACTATCAATAAATAATGCTACAAGAGATTTAGAAGAGGGTGTTTTTCGAGAAATAGTGGAATTAGAGAGTCCACAAAGAGAAGATTATTATCACAGACATGTTGTTGAAAATTTGGGTAAATTTATAGCAGGAGTGGGGGTAGCAATTAGTGAATATTTGCTATTTTCTTATAGTTATAAAAATTATGATATTGGTCCTCCTAACTACGGACATATTGCTATATCAATATCAGCGGCTGTTTGTATTCCATCTGTTTGCTGCTTTCTTATTTCCAAAAGAGAATGAGAAATCAAAAGCCTTAAATATTAGGATCAGCTATTGCTCTTTTTAGTGATTCTTTAAAACTTTTCAATGCTTTAGGGTAGTGATTTTCTTTTTTGAGTAGTTTTTCTGTGTTTTTTAAATACTTCCAAGCATTTAAATAATCAAATCTCTCAAAAGAGATCGCAGCAATATAGTAGTTAGCAATAGGATCTTCTTTATCTATTTCATAGTATTTATTTAAGTAAACTAAAGCTTCTTTTTCTCTCCCAAGTTGCAAGTATGTGTTGATCAGTTGAAAAAGTGCGCCTCTAAATTTAGGATATTTTTTTGTTATAGCCATTAAAGATTTTTGTTTTTTTATAATTGAGTCTCTACTCTCATCAACTGTTAAAAATATAGCTTTCATAGATTCGATATCTGTTTTTTTCTTTAAATAATCATCTACTATATTTTCTTTAGTAGTTAGATACTCAGATTTAAAATCTTTTAGCTCAGTCAAATATTTCTTTCCCTCTTTTACTCTATTTACAAAAAGTAGGTTTAGCCCAAGTAGCATTTTTACATTTGGATCATCAGGCATGTATTTTAGGGCTTTTTCATAAAGCTCTATTGCTGTTTCATATTTTTCATTTGCCCAATATAAAGAGGCTTGGTTGAAAAATACCATTCCAGGGACCTCTTTTATGGTTCTTTGCTGCAACTTTTTAGTCTCTATTCCCAAATAGACATCAGATGGGTAATCAACTCCTCTTGCTGTAGTTTCTATATTTGTTATTTTTCCATCTTTATCCTTATATCTAACGTAGATGTGGCCCGGAGGTGTTATAATTTCTAGATTAAGCCCGAGTCTTTGAGCGAGGGATAAATACATAACAGATACCCCTAAACAAACTCCTCTTCTAGAATCCATAACCGATGATAAAAATGTATAGGTATCGATCTGTTTTGCATGAATAGAATGCGGGGGAAATCTAAATCTTTTTTCATAAAAAATAAAATCATTTATAGCGTTTACTTTATCTAAATCAGTAGGATTAGTGTCTAATTTAGCTAAAATTTGAAGAGCCATTAAATCTAGAGTAGCTTCATAATATCTAATTTTATAAATTGATTCTTTTTCTTCTCCGAGCTCTTCTAAGAATAGCGCTCTTGCTATATCAATTTCATCATTTTCTAATTTTAAGATATCATCTTTTTTCCAGATGTTATTTCCTTTTAGGTTTCTGTTTTTTAAGTTTTTACCAAGACTTTCTAAAAAATCTAATTTCTCTTCATCCAAATCATCTGGAATAAAAGCATTTTGATTATTTACTAGATTTATCATCAAAGAGATATCTAAAGTTGGTAGAACGAGTGGATCTTTCACATTTTCTTGTTTTAATAGATTCCAAGCTTTTTTAAGCGCTAACTTTCCTTCCTCGCTCTCAGGATAGAGTTTATAAAAAGCAAAATGTTGAACTACAGATCTTTGATCTAAATTTTTATAGAGCTGTTTTATTTTGGATTTTTGAAAGTTTTCTAATCCAGGTAGTTTTTGAATAGAGTATAAATTTACATTTAAAAATATTAAGAAGAGTACGAAAAAAGCCTTTTTCATAAAAACATATCCTTTTTTTTGATAATAAAATGAAAATGGCTTTCGAGTAAAGTTTTTAAGATAAATTCACTGATCAAAACTATCTTCTAAGGCAACGAGTGCAATAACCTTTAACCGGATTTTTCTAAAAAAATGAGATTTTCTCATCTTCTGATTTTTAATAACATCGCAAATTATTATTGATTACTAATATCAAATATATTATTATATTTCTAATTTTATTGCATAAACTGTATTTTAATTTTTAATTTATTTTTTTTAAGTATAAAAAAGGAGTAAAAAAATGTCTGTTACGTATAATGCTATTGATCCAAAATATTCTTGTTTTTTGGGAAGAGAGAGCATTGCCCATTCTCATGCTATATCAGCCAGTGAGGTTAGAAGACTGGCAGCTTTACCAAGAGGACGAGAAAGCACAATAACTGAAATAAATAAGACTATTGCTAAAGTAACAAGTTGTTCCTTCCAGCTAGCAGAAACAAGGCGGGGAAGTGCAGGAACAAACAACTATTTCGTTGATCATCAAATCAGGTTAGATGAAGGCTTGATAACTAATTTGAATAATCTTTTAATTGAGAAAATAATTGTATTGCCTCCTATCCATCCTATAGGAATTTGATGTGCTAAATTATCTCTTCTTTCTGTTCTTGGTATAGACATGATTATTTCAACCTGAAAATGTGAAATCGTAAACTATAACAATTGTAGATTTTTTTGATAAGAAAATGAAAATAATTTAAGCTAAAATATCTTTTAGATCTTTTTTTAGCTCTTTATGCTCCATAATCTCTTCAAAGGTTGGTTTAAATCTATATGTCCAGTTAGTTGGTCTCATAGTTCCTGGAACATTTATTCTTTCATCATCAATATCTGGCCAGACAAGATCAGGATATAGCGCTAAATATTCTGATAAAAGATTTATATGAAATAAAGATGTT
>JAAKFN010000161.1 GCA_011065045.1 Candidatus Anoxychlamydiales bacterium | reverse complement strand
AAAAACACCTTCTAACAACCCCGAAGTGGATTACTCTAGCTGGCGGAGGCTTTAAAAGCATTTAAGCCAGCATTTTTTAATATTGGCAATTCATCCCTTCCCTAAAGGAAAGGGTTTTCTTGCCAGAAAAGGATAAAATTTCTCTAAATATGCTACTTTCGACTAATAGATTTTTGAATACTATCTAAAAATATTTTTTGCTGAGCTTTATCATCATTCATAAAAACATATCCAAGAAATGGAATATCATGAGCTGTTAAACTAAATGATATAAGCTCAGATGATAAAATATTTAAATTATCTATCTTATCTTTTATTTTCTTTTTAACGTTTTGATCATATATGGGGACCATAATATAGAGCTTATTTATTTCTTGTTTGAATAAAAAATCTGATATTTTTTTTATTCTAGTCTCTTCTCTTTTAATAGCATTTATCAGCATCAAAAATAGATTTTTTAAAATATCAGGTTTAACAATAGCTGTCATTTCTCCTGGAGTTATAGCATAGAAGAATTTCTCTAGTAAGTTATCGTAGTGTTTACCGATTTGACCTAAAATAGCTTGAAGTGATTTATACGTTTCATTTTGTTTGTAGATCATTCCACCCATGTAATCTCTAACTTCACCAAATAGCATATTTAAATCTTCAACAACGCTAAGCCTTGCTCTATTGATATCTAAACTATGATCTGATCTTAAATAATCAGAGCTCTCTAATAAAATACGGAATACATTAGCTTCTTTTAAATATTTTCTTCTGATGATCCCAACTTTTTTTACTTTATCAATGATAAATCTATTTTTAGATTTTATTTTAGAGATTAGATCTTTTAAAGAAGGATCTTGTAATCTTAGAACTCTAAGTAGAATAACATTAAAAGAGAGATCTGTATGAGTTTGTTTATCAAAAGAGATAATCACTTGAGGAATATCGTGCACATATTTTAGTTGCTGAGATAAAACTAGCATGTTTTTTACTATCTCTTCTTCATTTCTTGGCATAAAAACTGGGTGGATAAGCTGCTCTACATTACCTTTTAGATAAATTGGAAGCTCATCTTTTAAAACTGATATCTCTTCATTTGCAAAATCTATACCTTTTGGTTTTTGAATTTCTACATAGCAAGTTTGAACCTCATTTTTAGATGCTTTATCTATAAAAAATGAATTTTCAACAATCTCAACATATGGAAGGAAATTTTTAATAGCATTCATGAGATGTTTTTCTTCAAAAACCTCATGCTCTTTTAAAAAGTTAATACCAACTAAAACCCCTAAAACAGATTTTTCTTGAGACTTAGCTTTTAGTTTGGTTTTTAAAAATTTTAAAATTAGATATCTTTTATCTTTGTTCTCAATGATATTTTGTTTCAGTAATTTTCTGATCATATATAGTATCGATATGATGCGAGAGATATGGTGATAATCTCTTTGAGATTTAAACTCATCTCTCGACATTATCAAAAACTGTTGCATTTCTGAGAAAATGTTTTTTCCAAACTTATTTGGTTTTTTCTGAATTAAAGAACCTATTTTTTCTTGAACCATTGCTGTTTTTCTATCATTAGAAAGACCTTTAAACTCTGTTATTCTATTTGCATGAAAGTCTGATAGGATTCCAAGTCTTAGCTCTGTCTCAAACGTTTTTTTATTTTTCTCTATTGAATCCAAATCTTGCTGAGACTCAACAGAAATTACAGCTTGCATAAGAGTTAATTTATCGTTATGAATATTTGAAATAGCAAAATCTACTGAGTAAAAAAGATCTACATTTAAGTTTTTTTGAAAAACGAGCCATCTACTTACCATGTCATAGAAAAAATTAACTCCATTTTTTCTATGTTTTGAAATTAAAATTATGGAGATACTATTTGTTTCATTTATTTTTGACCATTTTATAATAGGTAGATTTTCATTTAAGAAAACCTGAGTTTTTTTTAGATCTTCTTTTTCAAGATTTTCTTGATGGAAATTATAGGGTAAAGCTTTTTTTAAAAGAGCTTTTAAAGAGTTTATATGACTTGTTTGATTCTCTTCATCTAAAGAGCTAAAGGAATTATTTTTAAGCTCGAGTTTTAGTTTCATGTGATATTATAAGCTTTTTTTATTTAAGCACTAATTAATTTCATATACATTTTTTGTGCCTTTTTTAAAAGAGACTTTTTCAATATTTGTAAATTTTTTATTTTTTCTATTTTTGAAATTCAAAATATTTAAGCTTATATTATTGTTTGAAGCTAGTTTTACACATCTAGGATGCAGGATTTTATGCTCATTTTTTTCTAAAATTTTTAAAGCTTTTTCATGTGATAATTTCTCATAAAAAAAAGAACTTTTATCTTTCTTTGGATCTTTTTCATAGATCCCATCTACATCTTTATAAAATTCAACTATTTTAGCTTTTAAAGCTACAGCTAAAGCAACCGCTGTAGTATCGGAGCCTCCCCTACCTAAAGTTGTTATCTCTTTTTCTCTACTCACTCCTTGAAAGCCTGCTACTATTACAATATTATCATCATTTAAAGCTTTTAGAACTCTAGTAGGTTTTACATCTATAATTTTAGCATCTAAATGATTAGATGTGGTTATAATGCCCCCTTGAGATCCAGTAAAAGAGATAGATTTTTTTCCTTTTTTTTGGAGAGCCATAGAAAGCAGGCTCATAGTGATTCTCTCCCCTACTGATATTAGCATATCTTGCTCTCTTTTAGAGGGATTATCATTAATGGTTAAAGCTAGTTTTAAAAGTTTGTTAGTTGTTTTTCCCATAGCAGAGACAACTACAACTAACTTTTTATATTGTTTGGATTTTTCTATAATTATATCTGAAATTTTAATGATGTTTTTAGCGTTTGATACGCTAGCTCCTCCAAATTTCATTACTAAACAACTCATAAAAATAAAACTTCCGATTTAGTTTTTTCAAAACAAATTAAAAATGCATTATTACCCTTTTTGAGATAACACACATATTTAAAAATACAGAGAAATGGGATTTCTTAAAAGTCCAAATTATTATTTATTTCAATCTCAGCGTATACGAATTCTTGTCTTCAACAAAGAGTGAATATCTTTATTAGAAGATTTTGAAAAATTCTCTCTTAAGCTACTAATCAGTGTAGCTCCCAAAAGAGTTGCACTCACACATAGAGAAGTAAAGCCAAAAAATGGATTTAAATAACTTGAAAAAATCATTAAAGCTATTGCACTAGTGGTTATTGCAATTCCAGATTCTTGAGGTCTTATTTCATGAATTGATAAAGTTAAATCCTTCATAACCATTTGCTTTCGATATAAAGAAAAACTTGAAAGTCTATCATTTGTTACATTGATCCTATTAGCCATTACAACTAACTCCTGTTTTAATATTTAACTACTAAATTATATCTACTCTAGGCTGGAAATGCCTTCTTCCACAAAGCGTCTATCTCATCTTTAGAAGTTTCAGAAAAAAGCTCTC
>JAAKFN010000160.1 GCA_011065045.1 Candidatus Anoxychlamydiales bacterium | reverse complement strand
TCTATAGAAAAAAGATTTTTTCATACTTTTTTAAAAATGTTTTTAACATTATTTAAGTAAGCAGGAAATTATTGTTTGGAAATTAATTTGAGGTTTTAAAGGAGTTTTTCAGAGGTTCCTTAAGTAAAATAAACACTATGCATTTTTAAAATAATTATTTCAAAAAGTGTTTGAATTTAACTTTGTTAGTTAATAGAACTTTCAAGATTTATGTAGTTTTCCAAATTTTATACCCGTGAAGTAATATTGTATTTCTATAGGTTTATTTGTCAGACAATGTTCTTTGAACAAGAATATTTTACATCCTCCATATATAATAAAATTAGACTCTCAAAATTGGAAATAAAACGTTTAATTTGCAAATTTCAAATCAAATATTTTTTTTAGACTCCACATTCATTATCTATAATAAAAATATGAGAATAAAGCTAGCGCTAGAAAAATGATAATTAAAATTCTTATTATCCAGATCTTCCAAATTTGACTATTTTTATTAAAGAAATCCTTTACAACCAATATTACTTTCGTGTCATTAGGTATAACCTGAAATGCGACCCTACTGGAAAGAGCAGGATGAGGCTGGGAACTAGAAAAGTAATCTACCTTGACACAGCTTCGCGAAGGAATGTTTGTATCTCTTTCTTTTTTCTTTAACTTAGAATCAAATTTCTGTTCTCCACAGCAAACATCCTTATCCCACAAACTAGAAAAGTCCTTTTTAATCGGATACACTTGAATAGAACTCTCCTGCTCTTGCGAGCAAGAGACAGTAATTTTTATAGGTATTAGTGAGTAGCTTCTATTTTGGATTATCCACGATATCTTAGATTCAACTTTTCTTCCATTCAATTGCTCACCACACCAAGGAGTAATATCCATATAACCATAAGCTAAAATTTTCAATCCAAAAATCTTCCCTAAAAAAGGAAAATATTCACTCATCCAAATAATAATCTTCTCAAGCAAAATCTTCATTATTACTCCTTGTTTTTTATTAAAAATTATAAATATTATACCTTTTTTGAAGAAATTTCTAAATGAGAAAGAGTTTTAGTTGTTTTTTGTTAAACAGTGTCCCATTTTAAAAATGCAACCTATCTGATCGTTTAAAATTATTGATATAAGTACTTGATATTAAAAGTGCTCGAAGCCGGACTCGAACCGGCACGGGATTGCTCCCAAGGGATTTTAAGTCCCTTGTGTCTACCGATTCCACCATCCGAGCGAATGATAAACTTAGGATATTTTACAACTTAAGATATTTTTTCAAAAGCTATTTATCTTTTTTTTCATCCTCTGGAGAAATTTCTTCTTTAATTTTTTCAATAGTCTCTTCAACTACAAGAGGCTCATCTTTTTTAGCTTCTTCTTTGGGCTCTGATTTCGCTTCTTTTTTAATCTCTTGAGGTTTTTGAGTCTCTTCTTTTATCTCTTCAGTTTTCTTTTCTTCTTTTGGAGTCTCTTCTTTTACGATCTCTTTCGAAATACTCTCATTAACCTTTTCAGGGCTTTTGATATGGTTGAGTTTTTCTTTGATGAGATTGGGTGGTGGGGGAAATAATTTTCTGAGGATGGATGATGAAACTTGAGTTTCATCATCTTTATCTCCTCCTTTCTCAACTGGCATTTGAGCTTGAGGAGATTTTTCTAACTTAGGTTTCTCTTGATAAGGCTTTGGTCTACGTTTTCTTTTTTGAGATTTTATATCTTCAGTTTTACCGCCACCAATTTTTATTGATCTTTCAATGTTTGCAGTTTTTAAAACCATTTTAGTTTCTTTTAATTCTATTATTTCAAAATCGCTTACAGGAACTAAAAAAGATTTAGGTCTCTCTGTTGATCTAAAAAAGATTGCATGTCCGAAAGATACGATTTCAACAGATTCCACAAAATATTCTTCTAATGCACCACCTTTTGAATTTCTAACTACTAATTTACAGCCTTCTTTTGGGGTGATGATACTCTCTATTATTGGCTCTCTTGTATAATTCACTTTTTTACCATTTGTTAATTTTTTTTATTAGTCTTTTGATGCCATGTATTCTACTAGATCTACGATTCTAGCTGCGTATCCCATTTCGTTATCATACCAAGAAATAATTTTATAAAATTTGTCTGAAAGAGCTATTCCAGCTTTTGCATCAAAAATACTAGATCTTGTATCAGATATAAAATCTGTAGATACAACATCTTCATCAGTATACCCTAAAACGCCTTTCATATCGGTCTCTGACGCTTTTTTCATAGCTTTGCAGATTTCATCATAGGTTGTTGATTTCTCAAGCCTAACAGTTAGATCTACAGCAGATACATCAACAGTTGGCACTCTAAATGCCATGCCGGTTATTTTACCTTTAATTTCAGGTATGCAAAGAGCAACAGCTTTTGCAGCTCCAGTAGATGCTGGAATGATATTGATCATTGAAGATCTACCAGCTCTAAAATCTTTATGGGAAGGCCCATCTACAGTTGGTTGAGTTGCAGTGACAGCATGAATTGTTGTCATTAACCCTTCTTCAATACCAAAGTTATCTAAGAGTACTTTGATGGTAGGAGCTAAACAATTCGTTGTACAAGATGCGTTAGATACTACTGTATCTTTTTTGGGATCATAATTTTTATGGTTCACGCCAACTACAAAAGTTGGAACTTCTCCTCCTTTTGCAGGAGCAGAAATTATTACTCTTTTAGCGCCAGCATCTAGGTGCTTTTTAGCATCTTCATATTTTACAAATCTACCAGTTGCTTCCATAACATAATCTACACCTAATTTCTTCCAAGGAAGAGCAGCTGGGTCTTTTTCTTTGGTGATAATAACTCTCACACCATCTACAATTAGATCATCACCATCTACTTTTATCTCACCTTCGAATTTACCGTGGGTAGAGTCATATTTTAAAAGGTAAGCTAAATTCTCTGTTGAAACTAAATCATTGATAGCAATTATTTGAACTTTTTTATGTTTGTGCGCAAATCTAAAAGCTAATCTTCCAATTCTACCAAAACCATTAATCGCTAGTTTGATCATTCTATGCCTCCATATATATTAAACATTTTTTTTTATAATAATTTAGATGGGCATCAAAGTAAAGAAAAGAATACTTAAAAAACTATCTACTGTAGATATTCAATAATGCATTTTTGGGTGCCATCACCTTTCCTAAAATCATCTTTTTTAATGATTCTAGTATAGCCACCATTCCTATCACTGAATCTATCTTTTAGTGATGTAAATAATTTTTTTATAACTTTTCTATCTCCGTTATAAGAAGATGTATCATTATCTGATTTAACTTTTCTTTTCTCTTTAGATGTAAGAGTATTGTATCTTATCATTAGTTTTGCTTTGACAAGTCTTTTTGCGCTAAGAGAATCTTCTTTTTTTGCGATCGTAATCATTTTGTCTGCATGTCTTCTTAACTCTTTTGCTTTTACTATAGTTGTCTCAATTCTTTCGTTAGCAATTAAAGATTTTAGCATGTTTGCAATCATA
>JAAKFN010000016.1 GCA_011065045.1 Candidatus Anoxychlamydiales bacterium | reverse complement strand
GTACTAGAGGTTATATAGAACCTAAAACCAAACGCCACTCACATCATACATCTTTGATGGTAATTCAAAACAAAAAAAAGATAATGATCGATTGTGGAGAGACTTTCAAAAACAAATTAAAAAAAATAAATCCCGATCATATAGTTATTACTCACGCTCATCCAGATCACGCTTTTGGACTCGAAAATGGGTGCAACTCATTTGTTTGGGCAACTAAAACCACATGGAAATTAATTGATCACTTTCCTATAGATAAAAAATATAGAAAAATTATCTATCCAAGAAAAAAACAAAAAATTGCAAATGTTACTTTTGAAGCTTTTGAGGTTATGCACTCTGTAAAAGCTCCGGCTGTTGGCTATAGAATAAGTTATAATAAAAAAGCTTTTTTCTACGTTCCAGACGTTTTATGGATAGAGAAAAGAAAAGCTGCTTTTAAAAACATCATATTCTACATTGGCGATGGAGCCACCATTCAAAGAAATATGGTTAGAAAAGATAAAGCTACAAATAAGCTTTATGGCCATGCAAATATCCGTCAGCAGCTTACCTGGTGCAAAAAAGAAAGCGTAAAAAAAATGATAATCACACATCAAGGTTCTGACATTGTTAAAAATGAAAAAAAAGCTAAAAAGATAATTGAAAAGCTAGCGAAAGAACGAGAGGTAGATTTTGAGCTAGCATTCGATGGTATGAAAATCGATCTAGAATAGCTTTTATCTACATTTCTTAACAAAATATAAATTGGCAATATCAATGAGGTATCTTTATTAATAAATTATAAGACAAGTAAGTAAAACCTTTTCCATTAAACGATCGAGAGACGCATTATTTTAGCTCTATATCCAAAACAGGATACTTTTCCCAGCCCTGTAAATCAAAATGCCACCATTCTGTAGGAAGAGGCTCAAAACCACCTATATCCATCATTACATCTTGAAGTAATTTTCTATTTTTTTTGATGTTATCTGATAGGTCCTCGAATACTAGATGAGCTTTTTCAGAAAATGAATCAAAAGCAGTTGGCATCTCAAGCTCTGATTTGTCTACTTGATTGATTATAGTTACATCTACAGCGGTTCCTCTAGTGTGTCTAGTTATTTTCTTAGGATTACCGACATACCTTTCATCTGGCAGGGTATCAAATAATATTTGCTGCGCCCAAAGAGGTCTATACCCGTCAAAAATTTTAAGAGAAAGATCTAGTTTCTCTAAATGTTTTTGAACTTTATCTAAAACGATAGCGGTGTCTTTATGCACTAAACAAATATCAGTTTTATAGATAACTTTTTTTGTGAAATTATCATCAGTTGCATAACGAATATCTAATAATATGTTGGGATTCACATCATTAATATTAACTAATGGATCTAATTTGGTTGTTATCTCGTTTTGCGGCATAAAACCCTTCCTTTATCTTAGTTTTTCTTATTTTATTTTTAATCAACCTTACTTAATCTGATCGTTTAACCACTTTTGGTATTTACTATCTACATCATCTACTTTTATTGAAAATATACAAGGAACTTCATACGAATGAACTTTTTTTATCTCTTCATTAATTTCAGAGAATTTTTCTTTTATAGTTTTAACTAATAAAATCGTCTCTGAGCTCTCCTCTATTGTATCACTATTTTGAGGCCAAAAACAGAAAGATTTCATCCCATCTAATATATTTACGCAAGCGATAAGTTTTTTCTTTAATAATTTTTTTCCTATATTTTTTGCCTCTATAATATCTTTACAAACAACATATATTAAAATCATAACATCACAAAAATTGCCTTTAATCTATATATACTCTTGGAAGTCTTTCATTAAATAAACATAGAATCTCATAAGAGATTGTCTTGCATTCATCTGCAATTTCTTTAATCGTTATCTCTTTATCTTTTTGTCTACCGATTAAAACAACTTCATCACCAATATATGCATCAGTATTTGAGACATCCACCATGAATTGATCCATACAAATAGTTCCAATAATTGGATGTTTTTTTCCTCTTATCAAAACTGAACCTATATTTGAAAGAGACCTTGAATAACCATCGCCATAACCAACTGGAATAGTGACGATTTGACTTTTAGCTTTAGTAATAAAGCTATACCCATAGCTAATACCCTTATCTTTTTCAACGACCTTAAAATATGATACTTTGCTTTTCACTGAGAAAATAGATTTAATATTTTCAAACTTTTTGGGAAGATCTTTGCTATAGCAACCAAAAGGCAAGGCTCCGAGCCGAACCATATCTTTTAGATCATTTTCAAAATTGCAAAGATAAGCTGTGTTTGCAATATGTAAAATAGTAGATTTATCTGGTTTTATCTTATTTAAAAAATCATCAAAGATTTTTATTTGAATATTATTTATTGGATGCTCTTTTTGATCAGCGCAAGCTAGATGAGAATATATTCCTTTTATAATGAAGCATTTTTGATCCTTTATGTATTTATATAAAGAAATAGCCGTAGTAGGTTTTACTCCAATTCTTCCCATCCCTGTATCTACTTTTAGATGAATTTTGCATTTCTTATTGTATTTAGTGCAGTAATCTTGAACTAGTTTAGCTTTAAAATATGAGCTGATGGTAATTTCTAAATCATAATCTATTAGATCTTTTATCTGATCGTCATGAAACGTTCCTAAAACTAAAATCGGCAATTTAATATTCGCCTCCCTTAATTTTATACCCTCCATTAGATTCGCTACAGCTAGATAATCAACTTTTTCATTTTCAGCTACTTTTGCTATCTCTATTAACCCATGGCCATAAGCATTAGCTTTTACACAAAGACAAAAAAAAGCATCTTTTATATAGGATTTAATAAGCAGAATATTTTTTCTAAACTGCTTAAGATCTACCTCAATCCAACTAGAATAATTTAACATATTTCAAATACAGCACTTTATATATATTTAGATTAAATTTTATTAAATTAGAGATATATTTTTAAAGATAAATAGATAGAATTTTTAGAAAAAAAATAAGCGGATCTGAAAGATCCGCTTAAATATTAACTCTTAGTAGAAGAATTGTTGTCCGAAAAATGATTTAGCAGTTAAAAATCCGCCAACGATAATTAAAATCACTCCCCAGAAAATAAAAAAGCTTCTGTTAGTAGCTGTTTTAGCCATATATTTCATGCACTCTTTATGGAAGAATAGTCTCATAATTCCGCAAAGAAGTGTTAACCATCCAATAATTGTTACTAAAACAATCCAATTTTTTACCCAAACGTTATGGCCAATAACGATAGCAAGACCAATAACTAATGGAATAAAACTGATAAGAGTCATGATAGCATTACTTTTAGCAACATCTTTTACAGTGTTTTGAAAAGATTGTGGTCTAGTTACTAATGCTATACCGATTATTAACCAAGCAAGTCCAATTAGCTTAGCTAAATATATACTTATAGGTTCCATATTTTTTTACCTCAAAAAAGTTTGTTCTCCTAATTTCACTAATACCATATTAAAAAAATTTTTATAAAGTTTTTTTTTATAAATCTTTAATATTTATTATGATAATGTCTAAATTATGAATAAAAAACTGTGTCCCTGCCAGAGCAAAAGGTCATATATAGATTGTTGTGAAAAATATCATCTTGGCAAAAAAAAACCTCAAAATGCTAAAGATTTGATGCGATCAAGGTTTTGTGCATATGCCCTATCCCTTTCAGATTACATCATAAAAACCTCTCATCCCAAAAATGCATGTTTTCAAAAAGATCTAAAAACTTTGAAAGAAGATATTTTAAGATTTTGTAAAGACACCTCTTTTGAAAATCTTGAAATTTTAGATTTTATTGAAGAAAAAGAAAAAGCCTTTGTGACCTTTATAGCTTATTTGAAAGCAGCTAAAAAAGATCTAACCTTTACAGAGATTTCTCATTTTGAAAAGCAAAATGGGAAATGGCTATACAAAGATGGGCAGCTTTTTGAAGGGATAAGAAGGGATCTGTAGCTTTTTTATAATAATTCTTATTTTTCTCTAAACAATTAGAAATCTTGATATAATCTTGATCTTTAAACTTTTTTTAAAAAGCTAAAATGCGAAAATTTCACAAAAAATACCTCCCCATTTTTTTTCTTTGGATAATTTTCAGTTCATTTAATGGTTTTGAATACAGAAACATCAAAACTTTCGACCCTTTATCTATCCATATAATAGAGATTGATCCAAGAAAATATGAAATTTTCCCATCTCTTGCTAATGATAATAAGATATCTAGAGCTACAGTTTTAGATATCGCAAAAAGAAAAAAAGCTAAAGCTGCAATAAATGGAGGCTTTTTTAAAGTAGACGGCAGACCTACTGGAATCTTAAAAATTGATAATAAATGGATCTCACTTCCTCTTAAACAAAGAGCAGCTATTGGTTGGAACAAATCAAACACTATTTTTATGATTGATAGATTAGACGCTAAGGCTTCTATTTTTATTCAAAACTTAGAGTTTTCAATAGATGGGATAAATCGCCCAAGAGAAAAAAATGAAAGAATTTTATATTTATCTCCTTTTTATAATACATATCAAGTTGATCCTAATAATTTAAGCTGCCAAGTTTTATTCAAAAACTTTTTTTTATCTTTTAGAGAAGATGATGACATATCAACTTTTGTTAAATATAATGATTTCGATTACAGAGTAGATATTTTTCCAAAAGTATCACCAAGTGATTCTCCTCTTTGGGAAGATTTGGATCATATAGTTGGAGGAACGCCCCTTCTAATTTATAATAGAGAAAAAATCTATGATTTCTCAAGTGAGAAAACTTTTCAAAAATTTATAACAAATAAATATGCAAGAACAGCTATTGGAATTAAAGAAAATGGTAATCTACTTTTTGTCGTAGCAGATGGTAATGACAATGTAAATAGCATTGGTCTAACTATTGATGAGCTAAGAGATTTAATGTATGATCTCGGCTCAATATATGCGCTCAATTTAGATGGAGGAGGATCTTCTACTATGGTAATAGATGATAAGCTTATTAATTCACCAGAAGATGGATTCATGGAAAAAGTATCAGATGCCATTTTGATCTTAAAAAAGGAAATCTAAAAAATACTTTTTTTTCTTAGAAATTTTTTTCATAAGCTATTTTCATAAGATTTTTTTAAATTTCAACATTCTTTATTGACAAATTAATCTATTTATTAAAAAAATGATTATAACGGACACAAAAAACTTGGAGTTATAATGGCTAAAAAAATGAAAAAAATGGGAGTTTTCATTTTCGCAATGATGAACGTTGCGATCGTTTTATCATTAAGAGGACTTCCTCTTCTTGCAAAAACAGGTATGCATATGGTCTTTTTCATTTTATTTGCATCGTTTTTATTTTTGATACCTTCTGCTTTAGTATCAGCAGAACTTGCAACTGGTTGGGTAAAAGATGGAGGAATTTATCGTTGGGTAAAAGAAGCATTTGGATCAAAACTTGGGTTTACTGCTATTTGGCTTCAGTGGATTCAAAATACAATTTGGTACGCTACAGTTCTAGCTTTTGCAGCAGGAGCAATATCTTATTTATTTTTAAATCCCAGTCTTTCTTATAACAAGTACTTTATCATTGCAATTATTTTAATAGTTTATTGGGGAGCGACATTTATAAATTTTAGAGGATTGAAAGCTGCTAGTTGGTTTACTACAATTTGTGTTATTGGAGGAACTATTGTTCCAGCAGCTTTGATAATAATTTTAGGATTTCTTTGGGTGTTTTTAGGCAATCCCATAGAGTTTGTAAATACATCTCATGGTTTTTTTCCAGACTTTAAAAATTTTGAGAATTTAGCATTTTTAGCAGGAACCGTTTTACTTTTTTCAGGTATTGAAGTAAATGCTGTACATGTTTTGGATTTAGAAAGTCCTAAAAAGAGTTATCCAAAAGCTATCTTTTTAGCGCTAGCAATAATTATTATAACATTTCTACTCGGATCATTTTCAGTTGCAGCTTCAATTCCAGCAGAGGACATTTCGCTCACTGCTGGAATAATGCAAGGCTTTAAAGATATGCTTCATATGTTTAAGTTAGATTGGCTACTTCCTGTCATGGGATTTTTAGTAGCGTTTGGAGCAATTGGAAGTGTTACCGCTTGGATAGGAGGTCCATCGAAAGGCCTGCTCGCTACTGCAAAACACGGAGAGCTTCCTCCGTATTTGCAATATACAAATAAAAACAATGTTCAAACTCATATTTTATGGATACAAGGACTTATCGTTACAGTTTTAGCATTTGTATTTTTAGTAATTCCCAATGTAAACACTGCTTATTTTCTGTTGACAGCTCTTACAATTGTTTTATATTTGATTATGTATATTCTTCTTTATCTATCAGGAATAGTGCTTAGATACAAGCAGCCTAATGTGAAAAGACCATATAAAATACCTGGTGGAAATTTTGGCATGTGGCTAGTTGCTGGCATTGGCCTTATAGCTGTAGTATTTGCTTTTATCGTTGGATTTTTCCCTCCAGCTCTACTTGAAATTGAAAGTCCTGGAATATATGTGTCATTTTTAATTATAGGAACTCTTGTATTTGTTGCAGCGCCAATAATTATAAATCATTTTAAAAAACCATCTTGGGTAAAAAAAATAACAAAAAAAAAGGGAAATAAATAATGGTACATGAGAAGGTAAAATTAGAAGATTTAAATGATGCACAAAAAACTATTATTCCTATTTATGCAAGGCATGCTCTTAAAAAAAGTGTTCCTAAATATGAGATTCCCAAAGAGTCAATGCTTCCGAGAACAGCATATGATCTAATTCATGATGAGCTAATTTTAGATGGCAATTCTAGATTTAACTTAGCGACTTTTGTATCTACTTGGATGGAACCTGAAGCAAAACAGCTGATGATGGATACATTAGATAAGAATATGATTGATAAAGATGAATACCCTCAAACAGCAGAGATAGAAAACAGATGTGTAAATATTTTATCAAGGCTTTGGAACTCTGAAAAAGATAAAGAAGCGATGGGATGTTCTACTATTGGATCATCTGAAGCTTGTATGTTAGGTGGAATGGCACTTAAATGGAAGTGGAGAGAGAAAATGAAAAAGCTTAATAAACCTACAGACAAACCCAATTTAGTAATGGGAATGAATGTTCAAGTTTGTTGGGAAAAATTTTGTAAATATTGGGATATAGAGCCTAGGTTTGTATATTGTGAAGGAGATAGATTTATAATAGATCCCAAAAAAGCAGCTGAGCTCTCAGATGAAAACACAATAGGTGTTGTCTGTATTTTGGGCTCAACATTTGATGGAAGTTATGAACCTGTTGAAAAAGTATCAGATGAGTTAGATAAACTTGAAAAAGAAAAAGGATTTGATATTCCAATACATGTTGATGGTGCAAGTGGAGGGTTTATTGCTCCTTTTTTAGATCCCAAATTAAAATGGGATTTTAGATTAGATAGAGTAAAATCTATAAACACATCAGGACATAAATATGGACTTGTCTATCCAGGTGTTGGTTGGATTATTTGGAGAGATAAAGATGAACTTCCTGAAGATCTAATTTTTTATGTAGATTATTTAGGTGGTAAAATGGCAACTTTTGCTATTAACTTTTCTAGACCTGGCTCTCAGATTTGTGCGCAGTACTATAACTTTTTAAGGCTAGGATTTGAAGGATATAAAGAGATACAACAAGCGTGTAGAGATACAGCTTTATATTTATCTTCTACTATTGAAAAGATGGGACCTTTTAAATTAATTACCAAAGGTGATGATCTCCCTGTTTTTGCATGGACTTTAAAAGAAAAAACTAATTTTACTTTATTTGATATGGCAGACAAGTTAAGAGAAAGAGGCTGGCTTGTTCCTGCATATAAGATGCCAAAAAACAGAGAAGATCTAATAGTTCAAAGAATAGTTGTTAAAAACGGTTTTTCTATAGACATGGCCGATATGCTCTTAAACGACATGAAAAGACACTTAGAGTTTTTCAAAAAACAAAAAGGCTTTATTAAAAAAGAAGAAGGTCATCACTTTAGGCATTAAAATGAAAAAAGCTTATATCTCATTACTACTTGTATTAGTTTTATTTTCTTGCACAAAGACGAATAAAAAAGTAGATATAACTATTCCAAAGCTCACAAACAATCCATCTTGGGATGTTGTTTGCACGAATAGAAAACCACTTTTATCTTTTTATATATCAAGAGGTGGCATTGGAAAAAGAACATATATAGTTAACTTGGATACTGAGCCTGAATTCAATTCTCCTAACTTCATTGAATATAAAAATATTGAAGAGTTAGATGAGTTTATAGTTCAAAAAAGAGTTGAAAAACCTCTTGTTGATAAGATTAGATATTATTTTAGAGCAAAAGCTATAGATTCTGAGGGTAATGAATCCAAATGGGCATATACTAGATTTTCTTTAGATACCGATTACAACAAAAATTTCATGAATCTTACAAGAGCAAAAGTTCAAAACGTTAGAGTGTCTACAGGAGAGAATCCAAAAAATCTAATAGATTATGATGATCCAGGGCAAGTATCTTTTTGGCAAGCAGCGCCTCCTGGACCAATAAAACCTTGGGCAATTTTTGATTTAGGAAAACCAACTATCGTTTCTAGAATATGGATGCTTGCAAATATCAATAGAGATAATGGTTGGTTAGTTGATTTTGTATGGGAAAAAAGTCTCGATGGAAAAAACTTTGAAGAGATTATAGATGCTAAAATACTTAACAATGATACTTTTAGAAATGTTATAGATATCACACCTGTTTCAGCTCGTTATTTAAGATTAAAAATTAATCATTTTAGAGGAGTCGCTCCTCATCTAAATTGCGTAATTTTTTATACTCCAGGTAAACCTAAAGTACCAACGCCTCCTAGGGGAAAATATGTTCTTTTAGTTGGAGACCAAATGAATGGCGGTACTTTTACACAGCTAGCTCCATATATAGAAACTTTAGATTTAGGTTTAAAAACGCTGACTATACCTCACTATGAAATATCTCTAGATATGTTGCATAGACTGCAAAATAAACCAATTGCAATAATTTTAAGTGGTAACAATGCTGATTATCCACATCTTCCTATGTATGAGTTCAACGGTGTTTATGAAATCATTAGAAATACTGACATACCACTATTAGGAATATGTGCGGGTCATCAAATGCTTGCATTTACATATGGCTATTCATTTGTAAGATCTATGGGCTGGAAAGCTCTCACAGCTTTAGAGGTACTGCAGCAGATAAAACCTATTCGTATATTGAAAGAGGATCCAATATTTAAAGGTATGAAAAATCCATTTATAGCTCCTGAAATTCATGGTTGGTCTGTAGCCGTAGTTCCAAAAGATTTTGAGCTTTTAGCAGAATCCACATACATACAAAGTATAAAACACAAAGATAAATTTATATATGGATCCCAGTTTCATCCAGAGGTTGAAGTATCATATAATGAGGGTAAAAAGTTTTTAATTAACTTTTTAAATATGGCAATAGATAAAGGAAACTAAGTTACCTTTTTTGAAATTATAGATTATTTATTTTTATAAAAGCTCATTTGCATTTAATTTTTCTATAGTTTTTTTCTTATCTGGAAAAACTATAGAGCCTATAATTCCTGAAACAAAAATAAGTAAAATCCCCCAAGTAGCCCAAACCCAAGTGTAGATCCCCTCTTCTCTATATATTAGGTATGACAGAGTCCCTACAACGATTCCTACGATAGTGCTAATGTAGGCTCCAACGATGGATGTTTTTTTCCAATAAAACCCACCTAATAGCGCAAAACTAAGAGCAGCTATTGGAATGTTCGCTAAGATAATTTTATCAAAGATTTTATCTATTAAAACGTTTGATAAAAAATATGATAAAAAAGCGAAAGCAATCATTATTATTTTAGATTGAAAAGCAGATTTTTTTTCTTTTAAAAAATCGGAGATAACCATAGCGCTCATTGCGCTATAAACTCCTGTTAGAGTTGTAGCAGATGTTGCAAATAACAGAGCAAAACTAAGCCCTTTTAGCCCTATTGGTAAAAAGATATTTATTGCCATAGGATATGCTTTTTCTGGATTAGATAGAATATAGCCTTTTTCTTTTAAAATATATGTTGTAAAAACAGCAAGAGAGTAAAAAATAAATACAAAAATCGCTGAAAATATAACAGCAAAAGTTGCTGTTTTTTTATTTTTAGCTGCAAATATTTTCTGTCCATACCAGGGAGCTAAAATATAGGTAAACATAGTTAAAATAACTAAAGAGATCCAAAACCTATATGAAAAAAAACTACTTGAATATTCAACTTTTACATCTACTTGCACCGGCGATTTAAACGCAAAAAATAAGATCAATGGAAAAATAAAAAGTATCAATATAAAACTTAAAACATCTGTTCTAATAATTGATACGAGGCCTTCTCTCAAACACATTAAAAGTATAATAAAAACTAAAGAAAAACTTAAAATCCAAAAATTTAAAAGAGGAAAAATTTCAGAAAAAAGTAGAGTCAAAGATTTTACATAAGAAGAGGTAAAACCTATCATTGAGATGATTAATAAAAAGCTCGCTATTTTTCCTAAATTCTTCCCATATTTTTTAGTAAAAAAACCCGCTACTGATAACCCATTAAATTCTTTCCATTTTCTAGCGACAATAGCAGCATAAAACAAAAGTCCTATTAAAAAAATCAGAGGAAATAAAAAAGCTTTTTTCCCCATAATATATCCGAGTGATGAAAAAGCGATTAGAGTGGCACTATTAAACTCTGTCATTACAAGAGTAGCTATTAAAGAGAAAAGATTAGTGTTTCTATCAGCTACTAAATAAGAAGACTCAAAAACTATTTTTTTAGATTTATAGAGGCCTATAAAGGCTAAAAATATTATAAAAATAAGTATTACAAAAATATCAACTAGTCCCATATCAATTTTTTCTCTTTTCTATGTTATAATAAACAAGCCAATCCAATTTAATATTTTTTGAAAAAAAAGATAAGATTTTTTTTAAGTGATTATATATTTATCGATTAATGTACCTACATAATATGTTGCAAGTATCACAAATGCCATTATCAAAACATGCTCTGAAATTGCTCTAAAAGGACTATTTTTTTGCTCTTTAGCAATTACATAGCTAAAAACTGATAACAACATAAATCCCCAAGCAATATTTAAAACCATAGCTATCTTAAGAGGCAGTGAGAATAATAAAGGAAGAAAAGATGTCGTAACAACTAGTTTGGATAGGAAAGTATAAAGAGTAGATAACCAAACCTCTTTTTCTGTATGAATCCCTTCTGATTCTTCTGAAAAATGCATACCGACAGCATCTGCCATAGAATCCGCTACTGCTATTGTTAAAATACCACCTAAAACCACTCCTTTCGAGTTAGTAGATGCAAATAGGCCGACCATTAATCCTAGGGTAGTAATAACCCCTGATGCAACACCGAAACCGAAACTAGATTTAAAGCATGACTTTTTCATAAGATAAAATTTATCATTTATAAAAATTTCAAAGAACATAAAATTTAAATATTTTTTATTTGGATTTCAAAGAAACTAAAGCTTAGATATTTAAAGATTAGTTAATCTAAAATAAAATAAAGATTTAAAATTTTTATTTCACTATCTTTCATTGCAATAGAATGTTATCATCATCACTTTAAAATCCAATAAACCCCATAAAAAGAAAAAAGATGACATTTAAAAATTTAAATCTACACTCAAAAATTATTCAAGCAATTGAAGAAATGAAATATGAGATAGCAACTCCTATTCAAGAGCAAGCAATTCCTGAGATATTAAATGGAAAGGATTTATGCGCCTCAGCTCAAACAGGAACTGGAAAAACTGCCGCTTTTTTACTTCCAACTTTGACAAAGATAATGGAAAAGCCTTTGAGAGGAAAAGGACCTAGAATTTTAATTCTAGTACCAACTAGAGAACTTGCAATGCAAGTTTCTAGAGAGGCAACAAAATATAGTAAATATTTGAAAATGGTTAAAACAGTTTGTATATATGGTGGAGTGCCTTATCCTATGCAAAGAAGAGATCTACATAGACCCTATGATATATTAGTTGCAACACCTGGTAGATTAATCGATCACATAAATAGTGGAAGAATTAAATTTTCTAGACTACAAACTTTTATTTTAGATGAAGCAGACCGAATGCTTGACATGGGATTTATCGATGATGTTAGATTAATTTCAGAAGCAATTGAAACTGAGCATCAAACACTTTTATTTTCAGCAACTTTAAAAAAAGCTGTTAAAAACTTAGTAAAAGATCTTTTAAAAGATCCTGTAGATATAACAATACCAATGGACAAGGGAAATATTGAGCAGCGAATACACACAGTTAGAAATCTCGATCATAAGCTAGAGCTTTTAGATAAGGTTTTAGATGAAGAAGAGATAAAACAAGCAATTATATTTACATCTACAAAAATCTATGCAGATGAACTTAAATATCAACTACAAGATAAAGGCCATAGAGCCCAAGCTTTACATGGAGATATTCCTCAAGGAAAAAGAACAAGAACGATAGCTCAATTCAGACAAGGTAAAACAGATCTTCTTATAGCGACAGATGTAGCTGCCAGAGGAATAGATATTCCAAAAATCTCACATATAATTAATTTTGATCTTCCTAATTCTATTGATGATTACATTCATAGAATAGGCAGAACTGGAAGAATTGGAGAAAAAGGTCTCGCTATATCTTTTGCATCTCCAAAAGATCGAGGCATTCTTTTCGATCTAGAAAAGCTAACTGGCCAAAAACTCTTACCTTCTAGATCATCTGGTAATAGAAGAGATGACAAGAAGAAAAGATTTTCAAATAACTTTTCAAGAAAGAGAAACTCTTCTAATAGATCTGGCGACAGAGATTTCAGAAATAACTTTAAAAGAAAATCTTTTTCTGACAGAGATAATGACAGAGATTCCTCAAGAAACTTTAGAGGAAAATCATCTTCTAGCAGAGATGATGACAGAGATTCATCAAGAAACTTTAGAGGAAAATCATCTTCTAGCAGAGATGATGACAGAGATTCATCAAGAAACTTTAGAGGAAAATCATCTTCTAGCAGAGATGGTGACAGAGATTCATCAAGAAACTTTAGAGGAAAATCATCTTCCAACAGAGATGATGACAGAGATTTCTCAAGAAACTTTAGAGGAAAATCATCTTCCAACAGAGATGATGATAGAGATTCATCAAGAAACTTTAGAGGAAAATCATCCTCTAGCAGAGATAACGACAGAGATTCATCAAGAAACTTTAGAGGAAAATCATCCTCTAGCAGAGATAACGACAGAGATTCATCAAGAAACTTTAGAGGAAAATCATCTTCTAACAGAGATGATGACAGAGATTTTTCAAAAAAGAGACGAAGTTTTAAGGACAAAAAAGATGAAAGAGGAGAAAAAGAGAGTAATGAACGATCTTTTTCTAAAAAAGGCCCTTTTAATAAAAAAGCAAAACGCTCTTTTCGAACTTAAAATAGAATCAATTTAAATTATTGTTTTCTTCTTATAGACATTTTTTTAATAAAATTTTATAGTTTTTCAGCTCATAGTGAAATTGCTTAATTTCATTATGAAAAAAAAATAACTATAGGAAAAAAGTTATGTCTATTTTCAAAAAAGTTTATATTTTACTTGTTTTAGTTTTACCAATACTAAGTTTTTGTGAAGATAATTCTCAGTTTCGTATATTGGATATCATTGCAAAAAAAAGAGATAATATTGAACTTACTAAAAACGAGATAAATTACTTCGTTCAAGAATATACAGAAAATAAAATACCTGACTATCAAGCCTCTTCATTTCTAATGGCTATTTTCATAAATTCAATGACATCTGATGAAACTGCTTATTTAACAGATGCTATGATTCATTCCGGTAAAGTTCTAAGTTTTGATGAAATCTCTGATCCAATTGTTGATAAACACTCAACTGGAGGAGTTGGAGATAAGACATCTCTCATTTTAGCGCCTATTTGCGCTTCTTTAGGTTTAAAGATTCCAATGATATCAGGAAGAGGCTTAGGCCACACAGGCGGCACCTTAGATAAGCTAGAATCGATAGATGGATTCAATGTCAATCAAGACACTGAAAATTTTAAACAAATCGTAAAAGATGTAGGTGTTTGTATAATTGGACAAACCAAAGACATAGCTCCGGCAGATAAAAAATTATACGCTCTAAGAGATGTCTCTGGATCAGTAGAGAGCATTCCTTTAATTGCTAGCTCCATAATGAGTAAAAAGATGGCTGAGGGTTTAGATGTTTTGGTAATGGATGTAAAAACAGGAAAAGGAGCATTTATAAAAGATTATGAAAGTTCTTTAAAACTAGCTTCTGCTATGCAAAACATTGGAAAAAAACTAAATACCAAAGTTATAGCTATAGTATCAGATATGAATCAACCACTTGGTATGGCAGTTGGCAATTCTTTAGAAATAATCGAATGCATGCAAATTTTAAAAGGAGAGTGCCAAAAAGGCCAAGAAGATCTAAGAGACTTAAGTTTTACTCTAGCATCTCAAATGCTCATTGCAGCAAATAAAGCAGAAAATGAAAAGGATGCAATAGATAAAATTAATCGAGTAATTTATGACGGATCTGCATTTGAGAAATTTAAAGAGATGGTAAAAACTCAAAATGGAAATGAAAAATCATTAGATGATTATTCTCTTCTTCCTACAGCTAATTTTAAATACTTTCTAAAGGCTACAAAATCTGGCTTTGTAAATACTTTAGATGCTATGAAAATAGCTCAAGGGAGCTCTATTCTCGGAAGTGGTCGCAAAACCATAGAAGATGAGATCGATTTAAGTGTTGGAGTTATAATTTATAAAAAAATATCTGACTTTGTAGAAGACTCGGATATACTTTTAGAGATTCACTATAACGATGAAAACAAGCTAAAAGAGGCTCTTTCATTTTTTGAAAATGCATATGAAATTGAAGATGAAAATGTATGCTCTCCAGCATTGATTAAGAAAATATTAAAATAAATTTTTAAGACAAAAAAATAACGCCTTATATCCTAAGATATAAGGCGTAAAATTATAGATAATTAAAATCTTCTTTTGCTGTTAAAAGAACGATCATTATCTCTTTTTTCTCTTTGACGAGCTTCGTTAACAACAATAGTTCTGCCGCCAACTTCTTTTCCATTTAGCTCTTCGATAGCTTTTTCAGCTTCTTCTTTAGAGCCCATTTCCACAAATCCAAATCCTCTTGATCTGCCTGTGTCTCTGTCTAAAATAATTTTTGCACTTACAACTGCGCCGAAAGCTGCAAAAATATCTGTTAATTCTTGTTCTGTTGATGCATGTGGCAAGTTGCCTACATATAGTTTCATAAAAAATTCTCCTTTAAAAATTTCTAGTTTTACTTATGTAGCAACTATAAAAGAAATCAAAGATCCTAAAAGTTAAATACAAAGAGAAAACCTAGCTTATATATTTCAACTTTTGATAGCTACTTAGAGCTCTCAAAAGTCATTTGTTTACTAAAAACTGAAAACATTTCAGCTTTTTCATACAAGATTATATTTAAATAAGGGATTATATTCAAGTGAAACCTAATGAAAATCTCTATTTTTCACTCTAAAATCTTGGTATTTCGTGAAATAAGCCCCCTGATAAGAAGAAAAATATAAAATTAAACTTTTAAAAATATGCAATCTGTTTTTTAAAAATCTAATTTATGATTCTTGAGTTTCTCTCTCTTCTTCAGGTTTTTTTTCTTTTTGAGAAATTCCACCTACTATTCCTACAAAGACATCTGAGATAGAACTAAATACAGGAGATAAAATATGATTATATAAAGGCAGTAGTGTCCATTTATTAATAGATGAAAAAATAGTTTTTATAAAAGTTAAAAACTTTTTGAAAATTTTAGATATTTTTGAGTCTTGTTTAACTCTGCTTGAGCTCACAGAACTGCAAAGAACTGGATCGCCTGGTTTTTGTGTAAAAAAAGCTTTAATGATTATATCATTAATAGATGTGCATATTTTTTTTGTAATATCAACTATTTTTTTGGTGAGCTTATTTATAAAAATTGGTTTTATAAATGTTTTAAATATTGATACCGTTAGATTATATAATTTTTTTGAAATTCCCTTGATTACTTTACAGAAAACTTCAAAAACTTTATCTATACGTAAAATTCTTATAGTTTTTAATAAAAGTCTATAACCTGATGTCATCACCTCAAACATGAAGTTAAGAGATTGGCCTACCACAAACCCAATTTTTTTACTTATAGTATCACACTCTTTCCATGAGATAACTTTAATGCTCCCACATCCAACCATACAGCTATCAGAGCTAATACCGCTCCCAGATCCTACTAAAATTCTATCATCATCTATTATAGATCCAATACCTGCTGCAGCTGAAGACATAGTAAACTCCTTTTTTTTGAAAAGATTATCTTTTTATCTTAAATAATATGCAAGCAGGAAATAAAAATATTTTTTTCAAGTTTAGTCAAAAAAACAACACCCTTTAAGTTTCATCTACTAGAGAAACTGTCATTACTAAACCATTATGATCAGATAAGGCATTGTAAGGATCTTTATCTCTATCAAAAGCTTTAAAAAGATCAGTTTTAATATTACCTACTTTTTGATCTTTATTTCGGTATAATAAAGCATAATCTAAAATCATTGGATTTTTATACCAGTTGCTATCTTTAGCTTTTAGATAAGCTGATATCATATCATCTGTTGCAGAGGTAGCATTTGAGTAATCGACATTTTCATTATCTTGAGTATAGGAATTATAGAAAGTATCAGATGAAATTATAGATTTTTCCCACTCTTTACTTTTATATCTCAAATTCATATCCCCTAACAAAATTTTATGAGATTCAGAGTCTTTATCTGCACTAATTGCAATCTCTTTTTTTATCCTTTCAAGTTCTAATTGTCTTCTTTTTATCTCATCTTTAGTTGGGTTTAGATCATCTTTAGATGGAGATAAGTGAACTGCAAAAATTTTTGAAAATGTTTTGTTTTGACATTTTAACGAAAAAGAAAAAAGACCTTTATTAACCATATTTTGAAGACCAGCACCTGTAGAAAATGGCATAAACTTCATATCCCCAATTGAGTATTTACTAGCTATAAAATGCCCACTATTTTGAGAAAAAGTTTTTGATCCAATATTAAAATAAAAGTGAGCATATTCATTTTTTAATCCATCATATAAAGCATAAGCTGCGTTTACATCATTTACTTCTTGAAGACATACAACATCTGGTTTTTCTAATAATATCTTATCTATAACTCCATCGATTCTTTCCCTCCAAGGAGCGACCCCTGCAAATAATCTAGGAAATCCACCTGCTACAAAACACACGTTCATTGTTAAAACCTTTAGGTTTTTACCTAAAGTTGTTATTTCTTCTGCAGCACCTTTAAGATAAGAAAAAGAGTTTGGCTGGATTAAATTCGCTAAAACCCTTGTTGAGCCTTCTACTAAGCTAAGAGCTATTGAAATAGGTAGCATAGGAATGGCTAGCAGTGAATAAAAAGCTCTAGCAGCAACTTCACCAACATATGTAGAGCATTGATCTTGTTTATCTATTCGAATTGGACTAAATATACGAACAGCTTTTTCACTATACCACCAAAAAGGAGAGGCTAAAACAGCTGAAGTTTTATGAAAAATTCTACCCATATTTTCTCTTTGTTTTGTAATAAAATTAGATATTTTCTCAGCATGAATCTGATAAGCCACATTTAAAAATGGCATAGCTTGATAACTTCTAGCTGATGCCATTAAAAGCTTTGATGCTCCTTCGATATAGTGATCTTTTTTAAACTCTTTAATACTATGAATTAACTCATGTGCTATTTGCAAAGTTAAAGCTAAAAGAATAATTTCTATGCTAGGACATATTAAAGCTGCTATATATGCAGAAGAGTTAATAACACTTACAAACGAAGTTAGAGCTTCTGTTATCTGAGCATGTGCTAAAAGGTTTAGACAAATCCATAAATTTTCAAAAATATCAGATAGATTAGTAATTACTAAAGATGCGCCATTTTTGAAAAAACAATTCGTTACAGAAATTATAGCTAAAGCAGCTACAAATAATTTTTTACTAGTTAATAAGTATTTTCCCTTATCAAAAGATACTTTAGATGATTGCATTGATGAAATAGCTCTTAAAGAGCCTAAAGAGACACTTAAAAAAGCTCCAATAGGTTTATATAAACTTAAAATTGGCAACGCTGCTAAACAGACTCTTTTTATTTTAGATTCGCTCTTATTAGTATCTTTGGAATAGTCTCTATGGTAAAAAGCTAATTTACTATTAGATACATCTGTTAAATCTACACTCATACTCTTAAGCTACCTTTTCTTTTGTGGGATAAGATTTGGCATTTTGAAAAACTTGTTTTATATATTTTGCTGCAGGAGATAGAGTAAATGATTTAATTCTATGACTTGATGGATCTTTTTCAATATCTACAAGCCCCAACGTTGGATTACTACCTCTTTCCCACTCTAAATGGCCTCTTAAAACAGTCCAGAAAAATAGTCCCTTTAAGGGAAGCTTATTTTTAAACTTTGCTATTATTTTAAAGACCTTTTCAAAGTACTCTTTTTGAGTTTTATCATCGCTCGCAAAATCTTTCTTTCCCCAATGTTGAATCTTTGCATCGCATCCGGTTTCAGTAATAGCAATAGGTATTTTTAAATCTGCAGCTTCTTGAAGAGAATCCTCTAGTGCTTCTGGATGAAACCTCATCCCAAAACTCATCATTTTTGAGTTTTCCGCGCAAACAGATCCAAAAGTAAAACCTAATTTTAATCTAGGTAAAGATAAATTTGTCACTTTATATCCAGGATATGTTTTCCCTCCATTGAATCCAGCTTTCACAAGAGGATATCCGTAACACTGAAACCCAATAAAATCAGTTATTTTTTGATCTTTTTTAACTTCAAATTTTACATTTGCTAAAAAAGGTATTTGAAAAGCAAATCTTTTTGTTTTGAAAAAGTTATATGCAGCATAGTGAGTGATCAAAGAGAGATAATAACAAGCTAGCCTTTCTATAGGATTGTTTTTATTAAATGGCATAAATTTTAAAAATTGATGAACGATTCCTATTTGAAGGTCTGGGTACTTAGCCTTGATAGTTTTATATACTTTAATATGAGTAATTAAAATGTTTCTAAGCGCAGTAGCTGCTCTAAAAAACTTATTTCTCTTGCCTCGTGCTTTAGGAAAAGCATCTCTAATATAGGTTTGAAAAATAAAAGCTGTAGGCTCATTAAATGTCATGAAATTTGTAACATGATCTTTAAAAAGAGGTATAATAAAATCTGTATATTTTACAAAATCATCAATGTTTTTTTCATTTTCAAATCCCCCGCTTTTAGCAAACCAATCCGGCTGAACAAAATGCTCTAAAGTAACCCAAGGTTCAATATTATTTTTCTTAAGCTCTTTACAAAAATTTACATATTTTCCTATAGCTCTAAAATCATACTTCCCCTTTTGAGGTTCTATTACAGATCTTTCTAAAGAAAACCTATAAGAGGTCGCTCCCATATCTTTTAAAATTTTAATTAATGATTTGGGATCATCTAAATAGTTAACAAAAAAATCATCAAATTCTTGACCTTTTTTTGTTTCGATATGATCCTTTGAAAGCCAATTATCCCAATTAGACTTACCATCGAAAGATGGTTTTGAATATTTTGAGCCTAAACCGCAGCTTTGAAAAAATGAATCTGCAAATCCAATATCTTTGGGTAGATCAAATATAGTTTCTTCGTTAGCTTTAAGTTCTTTGTCTTTATCTAAATTTTCTGAAGAGGGTTTAAAAACACTATATGCTCTATTTGCTAAGTTTTTACCCATTGATATAGGAATTGATATCGGTAGAGCAAAAAGACATATACTCGCCTTAAAAAAATTACTAACAAAGTAAGTAATCTTTTGAGTAATAGATAAGTGTGAAGGAGTGCATTTTTCATCTTTATCTAAAGATATTTTATCTTCAACAGGATAAAGACAACTCTCAAATCCATTTAAAATTTTAATTGGCATTGAGCTCATAAAAAGGACCTATTTTAAATAATAATAAGCGAAACGATAGCAGCATATCACTTATTTTTCTAGATTAATTCAAGGTGTAAAAAATATTATAAATTGCAGAAAAATTATTCTAAAAAACCGTTATAGTCTAGATCATGAGTAAACATTGAAGGAAAGTTACATTTCAGTTTCCTACTTAAGAATAAATAATATACAAAAAGAAGAGGCTGAGTCAAAAAAGGATAAATATCATTCTTATCAAAAATAATATCTTTAAAAGCTAAAAAATCCTTTGTAAAAGTGAAAATAGATTTTGATTGCCAGCCATACATAAGCATACCAGGAGCTATTTGCTTAACTATATCTTTTGTAGGAAATAGAGTTTTATCTGTTGTTTCTCCAAAAAAAACGTTTGCTAAGTCTTTTTCCAAACAAAGGACATGAGCTCCACTAGTCGCTCTTGGATTACACTCGATAGCTAAAAGCCCATGTTTCTCACTTTCAATAAAATCAAATCCAATCTGTCCTGAGAAATTCTCTAATTTTATAAATCTTTCGACCCACTCAAATATCTTATCATGTTTTACTGACCTAAAATTCAGACAAGAATTGCCCTCAATTGCATAGTCAAGAGGATAAGTAATATGAGCATTTACTTTGCCCTCTTTGCACAAACTATAAGTACAATATTTTTTCCCAACTAAAAATTCTTGAGCTACCCATTGATCACTTTCTATAAAATCAATTTTAGCAATATCTTTTTCTTCTTTTATTATTTTGATTTGTTGAGAAGCTCTTGAATAGCAAGCTTTTAAAATAAATGGAAACTCAAAATCTAGATGATGTAGATCTAGAGAGTTTTTAAGTAGATATGTTTTTGGAGTTTTAAACCCATAATTTTTTGATTTTTCTTGAAAGCTCCATTTATTATGTAATTTCTCTAAAATATCAAAGGATGTTGTTAATACTTTGCAGCTTTTAGGAAACTTATCGATAGCTTTAGCAATATAGAAAATCTCTTCATAAATAGGTATTACAAGATCAATTTTCTCTTTTTCAATAATCTCAACTACAGACTCTATATATTTATCTGGCGAAAATCTAGGAGCTGGCACCCAAATTGATTTTTTAATAGCTTTTGAAAACGAACACATATGAAGTTTATTTGAGTCAACTACATAAACCTCAATACCTAACGAATGAAACATTCTCGCTAAATCTAAAGAAATCATAGTGCGAGCATTACTAATTAAAACTCTTTTAGTAGTATCCATTGATCCTTGCCTTGTAAGTTTTTAATTAGTTTATAATTAAATAAAAGGCAAGATAATAATTAATTATTACAGAAAAAATAATTTTGATACAACTCTATAATGACCTTTGATCTTTTTGAGCTAATTTATCTAAAAAAACAGTTCTATATTTTTCGTAGT
>JAAKFN010000159.1 GCA_011065045.1 Candidatus Anoxychlamydiales bacterium | reverse complement strand
GTTTCTTTGCAATTTCAGACATCAATGGAACTATCATCTCTGATAGTGTAAACATTAAGAAAAACATAGGCCGGATACAAGCTAGGAAGGCTGTTTTAACTTGGAGGTCGCAATTCCTCCCTGACCTATAAGGACAGGGTTTCCTTGCGAGAAAAAAAATGAGAAAAAAAATTGTAGTTATCGGTGGAGGCACCGGCAATTTTGTTATCCTTAGAGGACTTAAAAAATACGATGTAGATCTAAGCGCTATTGTTTCAATGGCAGATAGCGGAGGTAGCACAGGAATTTTAAGAGATGAACTAGGTGTTTTGCCTCCTGGCGATGTTAGACAATGTTTAGTAGCTCTATCTAATTCATCAAGACTTATGAGAAATGTTATGAATTATCGTTTTGAAAATGGTAATTTAGGAGGACATTCACTTGGAAATTTATTTTTATCTGCACTAGAAAAAATTACGGGTAGTTTTGAAAGGGCGGTTGAAGAAGCTGGAAAAATTTTGTATATTAAAGGAAAAGTAATTCCAGTAACACTCAATCAAGTCCATCTCAAAATGATATTGAATAACAGAAAAGTTTTAGAGGGTGAAGCTGAGGTTTATCTATCTCAAGAGATAGATAAAGGATACAACAGTATCTATTTAGAGCCCTATCCTAAGGTAAATCCAAAAGTTATAGATGAGATTATGAATGCAGATTTAGTAGTTTTAGGCCCAGGGGGATTTTATACATCTTTAATCCCTAATCTTTTAGTTGAAGGGGTTGCTGACGCTTTAAAAAACACCTTAGCTAAAAAAGTATTTGTTGTAAATCTTATGAATAGAAAAGGGCAGTGTAAAAGCAATAAAGTTAGTCAGAATCTAAAAGAGCTTGTAAAATTTTTAGGTAAAGATGTATTTGATTATATTTTAGTAAATAAAAAAGAACCATCCAAGGAGTTGATAAAAAGTTATGCTCAAGAGGGAGCTTTGGTAAAAAATGATATCTCAAATGATAAAAGAGTAATTTTATCTGACCTTTTAGGCCCTCTTGCTAAGGCTCATAAAAAAGACCTAATTAAAAGAAATTTAATTAGACATGATTCAAAAAAACTAGCAGAAGAGATAATTAAAATTGTTAATAATATTTGATTTAGACGATACCTTAATAGATACAAGTGGATCTATCACGCCTGTTTTTTTAAGAAAAACTATTCAAACTTTGATAAAAAATGGCCTTAAAATAGATGAAGATAGTGCATTTGAAAAAATCATTAAAATAGATAAAACAAGTTCGAGCTCTAAAGAGAGTATTAAAATTTTTTTATTAAATGTTAATGCAAACAAAATTTTTTATGATATAGCTTATAGGGCTATGACGGATACAAGTTTAAGTGATATTAAAATTTTTACTTTAAAAAACGCGAAATCTACTTTGAAATATCTCTCTAACCTTCATAAACTTGCAATAGTAACAGCGGGAGATGAAAAATTCCAATTTTATAAGATCAAAAAAGCTGGAATTGATACCTCTATATTTAGTAAAATAGTCGTAGCAAAAGGCAATGATAAAGAGCCTTATTATAAAGAAATTATTGAAGAATTAAAAACGGATGTAAAAAAAAGTTTTGTCTGCGGAGATAGAGTGAAGGTAGATCTTCAAAGTGCTAAAAAAATTGGGTGCAAAACTATTCACATGAAATGGGGAAGAGGAAAAAATATATTTAACAAGAAAGAAGATTCAAAGCTAGTAGATTACACAATTAATAGCTTAGAAGAAATAAAAACAATTATAGAAAATTGAGGTAAAAAATGACAACAAGCAATCAACTCTCGCCAGGAATGACAATCAACATAGATAAAAAGATTTTTAGAGTAGAATCTTGCGTAAAAGTAAGTACTACTAAGGGGACTCCTTTTATTAAAACAAAACTGAGAGATCTTTTGACAGAAGACCTGATTGAGAAAAATTTTAAACTTGCTCAAAAAATTCAAGAAGTATCTTTAGTAGTTCATGATTTGGAATACTTGTATATTGAAGGAAAAAACTTTCTGTTTTTAGATATAGGTGAATTAGAAAATGCTCTTGTTCCCCCAAATGTTTTGGGAGATAAAATTAACTACTTAAAAGAGGGGATAAGAGTAAAAGCATTTTTTTATGGAAATTCAATATTTTCAATTGAGCTTCCTCAATTTTTAGAGTTAATGATTATTAAGACTTCATCAAAAGAAGATAAACTCTCTGTTGCTAATCCAACTAAAACAGGAGTTTTAGAAACAGGAGCAAAAATTGATGTGCCTCTTTTTGTAGAAGTTGGAGACATTGTTAAAGTTGATACTAATCTAAATGAATTTATCCAAAGGTTATAAGCATGGAGATAAATGTTATAAAAAAAATAATTGCACTTTTAGAGGAGAGTAATTTAAAAAAAATCCATCTAAGAGATGGTGATTTTGAGATCTCTTTAGAAAAAGATCACTTAGATCATAAAGAAGAGCATGTAAAAAGGCATTCAAGACCTAAAGAAAAAGAGCTTGAAAGTCCTATAGTTGAAGATGAAAAAGATTGTATACTATCTCCTATGGTTGGAACTTTTTATGTATCTTGCGCTCCTGATCAACCCCCATTTGTTAAAGTTGGAGACGCAGTTAATGAAAATACTGTAGTTTGCGTTATTGAAGCGATGAAAGTTATGAATGAAATTAAGGCTGGAAAAAAAGGTGTAATTAAAGAAGTTTTATTAGAAAACGCTCAGGCAGTAGAATTTGAAACTAAACTTTTTGTGATTGAATAATGAAAGTATTAATAGCTAATCGCGGTGAAATAGCCGTCAGAATTATTAGAGCGTGCCACGATCTGGGTTTGCCCACTGTTGCAGTGTATTCAAAAGCTGATTCAGAAGCTTTGCATGTCTTGCTTGCTGATGAAGCTATCTGTATTGGTGATGGCCCTTCTATTGATTCATATTTAAAAGTAGCGAATATCTTATCTGCATGTGAAGTGACAGGAGCTGATGCGATTCATCCAGGTTATGGTTTTTTATCTGAAAATGCTAAGTTTGCAGAAATCTGTGAGAGTTGTAATCTAAATTTTATAGGGCCTTCTCACAAGGCTATTTCAAAACTAGGAAATAAAGCTCATGCAAAAGCTATTGCTAAAAAAGCAAAATGCCCAGTTATTCCAGGAACTAATGGTATTGTAAACGATGTAGCCGATGCCTTAAACGAAGCTAGAAAAATTGGTTTTCCTGTTTTTATTAAAGCGTCCGCAGGAGGCGGCGGAAAAGGTATTAGAATAGCTTCATCTGAAAAAGATTTTGTTAAACAATTTATTGCAGCGCAATCAGAGGCTGAAGCAAACTTTAATAATTCAGATATTTATTTAGAAAAAATGATTATGAACCCAAGACATATCGAGGTTCAAATAATCGCAGATAAACATGGTCATATAGTTCACTTGGGTGAAAGAGATTGCACAATCCAAAGAAGAAGACAAAAGTTAATAGAAGAGACCCCAAGTCCAAAAATTAATGCTCATCTTAGAAAAAAATTAGGAGCTG
>JAAKFN010000158.1 GCA_011065045.1 Candidatus Anoxychlamydiales bacterium | reverse complement strand
TTGATCAATTACCTCAGCATATTTTTTCTTTAATGAATTTAGAACAAGTTCAAATAGTCTTTTAGCTTTTTTAATCTGTTTTTCACTTAAATAATCGGTTTTTATTTGTTTCAAATAATTACTAAATTCAGTTCCCTTTCTAGAAAATGATAAATGATCAACCCAAGACCTCACAAAATCAGGCTGTCTATAAAAGTCAGCATCAACATTTTTACCCATCAATTGATAAAAAACTTTTTGGATTCTCCATTCATTTTCAGATGATAATCGATTTTCAATAGGCCCTTTACCTTTAAAGAAATCTACTAATTCTGTTTCAGGTGGATGAATATAACTATCATCATCAGAATCAGGACTTTTTACAATAACATCATTATAGTCATATGGCCTTCTTAGAACAGCTTTCATAAAAACGCTTAAATATTCCATATCAGCCTTAAGTTTTTCTGAAATAGTAGAAGATTCGTTTTCGCCAACTTCTACTGAATATTGAGCAGCTTTATATACATCTTGTAAGCTATATTTTCTCTGTGCTGCAGTTTGAGCGGCTCTAACTATTAAACTCATTATTAAACCTTTTTATTTATACATTGCTATATTAATTACAGTTATTATACAAAATATTCAAATATAATAATAGTTTTTTTGTTTTAATAGATATAATTCCACAAAAGCATAAACCGACCGCTCTTTGGCTTATTATCAATAGAATACATCAAATTAGATCTTTATAGGGGTGTAAATTAAAATTTTAATTTGAATATTAAATAATTGTTTTTACTTTGACTTTTTCAACACCAAGTAGAGATGTCTCAATTATAGTAAACTCAAACTTTTCAAAATATATGATTTCAAATTTTCAAAAACAGAACATAAAATTTTATATCTATCGTTTTTCTAGCATTAGCTTTTTTCTAAATGATTTTGATCACCTCCAGCTTCTTCCTGAATTCTTTCAACAAGAACGTTCTCTTGATTCCTTTTCAAAAGTTCAATTAGAGGAGCGAGTTCCTCCGAACTAGGAACATATTCACTATTTAAAGTGGCTTCTAAGGCAGCTTTTCTCGAAGAAGGCGTTTGGTGAGTACCCAGAACATAATTAAGGAAGGGTAGCGGTGCATTATCTGACACTTCCTTTGCTGCATGAATAAATCTAATACCGCCTTTTATTTCATCTTGAGTTGAATTTTTGATAGCAAAATTGTCTGCTTTCCTCTCAATGCAAGAGTGCAGCGCCTTTTTAAATACTTCTTTTAAGATCTTCTGAAAAATAGCAGTTGAAATGAAGGAAAACCCATAATAATGACGCAAGAAAAACATACTAGAAATGGAAAAAATAGAACAAAGTAAGCTTGTTTTTATTGAATCATTATCTTTAACATGGCTAATTTCGTGTTTGAAACTATGCGTAAAAGCTGCTTCATCTATATCCAACAAATTTGGTAAGACCATAATCCTCTTTTCTTTTAAAGAGGTAAAAGCTGCCATGTGATGTCCTGTCCACTTTTGATAGACTTTTAAGTTGGGATCTACATTATTTTTTTTAAGGAATTCATCAAATATTTTAAGCACACGGCTATTGAATTCTTCGTCAAAGTCTTCTAATTTTGGAGCAGTTTTGAAATATGGATAAATATCTCTTTTTGCACCCCAAAGTGGGAACATCCATAAATATAAAGTTCCTAAAGTACTTAATCCATTTGAAATTACATTAGACATAAATATTAACCTTTTTATCTTAAAGCTTATAATTAACATAAATTATATCACGATTAACGAAATTAATTCTATTATTTTTTTGATATAAAAAAAATTACAGAATTGATGTATAAATTTCTAGCCAATAGCTGTTTAGAATATATTATTTTATTCAGCTTGAGAGCTCTCTAGGACAAAAAATTATTGATCCTGGACAAAGTTGATAATCAGAGATTACATTCAAATAACCTTTATCAACATAAATTAAAATTTTAATTTTAATTTGAATATTAAATAATTGTTTTTACTTTGACCTTTTCAACACCAAGCAAAGATGTCTCAATTATAAGAAACTCATACTTCTCAAAATGGATCACTTCATCGAGTGATGGCGGATGACCTAAATATGAAGTGATTAAATCTGAGAGTGTTTTTGCATCTTTGTATTGTAGATTTGCTTTAAACTTACTATTAAACTCTTTCAAACTCATATCGCCAGATAGTGTTTTTTCAATTACGATTTTAGATGTTTTTTTTCTTTCAATATAAATTGGGTATTTTCCAAAGATCTCATCTTCAATCTGATCTAACGAAATAAAACCTATAGATTTACCTTTTTTATCTAAAACCATAGCTACACTTTGATTGTTGGTTCTAAACTGTTTTAGTATGTCTAAAACAAACATATCCTCTGTTATAAACCAAAAGGGCTTAGAAAAGTCTATTACTCTATTGTCATCTTTAGCATTTAAAAGGTCTCTAGGATAGCAAATAGCGACTATATTAGAAGGAGTCTGGTGATACATCGGATAGTACGGGAAGAAGCTAATTTTTAGGGCTGCTTTAATCTGTTTTATAGTAAAGGTAGATGGAATCATTTTTATTTGGGAAATTGGGACCATAATCTGTTTTGCTTTTTTATCCTTTAGAGTGAAGATGGAACTAAGAGTTGCATTTATATTTTCTGTCTCTAATTTTGAGATTTTTTTAGCAGGCTCTTCTATAGCTTTTTTTAGTTCTTCTTTTGAGAGGAAAAACTCTAATTTTGATTTTTTAAATAGGAGATTAGAGGCTTTTGAGATTTTATCTATTACCCAAACAAGGGGTGTTAAAATTCTAGAAAGAAGATAGACAAAGGGAACTGATAGATAAGCTACATGCTCAGAGTGGCGACGAGCTGCGAATAAGGGAGCTAACTCCCCAAATATTAAAACGATTAGAGTTTGAGTAAAAGGAGCGTAATCTGGGCTGATGTTTAAAGACTCGTAGAATCTTCTAGCAGCCTCTGAGCCTATTTGCATAACGGTATTTACCATAATGAGCGTTGTACCAAATAAGTAAGAGGGGTTGTTTAGTAAAAACTCAAGCCACTGAGCTTTTTTTCTTTTCTTAGAAGCTCTGTAGTGAAGTTTTACTTTATTGAGTGATACAGCTGCCATTTCAAACATTGAAAAAAAACTCTCAACAAGGACGCAAAAAAGAGCTAAGAATAGAAAAAATAGAGTTTTATTCATTCAGACCTTCTTTTTTTGGAAGGTTTTAATTGTCTGATGTAGACTCTTCTTACACGATTTGGATCTGCAGATAAAACATAGAAAAGTAAATTGTTTTTCTCTAACTTATCCCCTGCTTTTGGAATATCCCCTAATTCATCTGTTAAAAATCCACCAACAGTAACAGAGGTGGACGTTCTATCTAATTTTATGTTAAATAGATCCTCTAAATCATCTATTTCCATTTTTGCAGATGCAATAATTTCGTTTTGTTTAGAGATAGTATATTTATGTTTTTGATCCTCTTTATCAGATATTTTACCTAAAACTTCATTTGTTAAATCTTCTTGAG
>JAAKFN010000157.1 GCA_011065045.1 Candidatus Anoxychlamydiales bacterium | reverse complement strand
TGGCACCGGGACCAGGGATGTTTTTTGTTAGCATCCATTTTCCCGGTAAGTTTTTAAATTTTAAACAAACGCTTCCTCCCGGAACTAAAGCACCGGGTTTCCGCGTTGGAGAACTCGATGAAAGAAAAAATTCATGAGTTTACTGGTAAACACCTTATGGTAAATTATATGAACTGTGATAAACAAGCACTGAATAATTTCAAAGAGCTAGAAGAAATTATGAAAAAAGCTTGCACAGCTTCAAAAGCAACTGTCTTAAATGCAATAAAACATCTTTTTCCTGTAAAGAATTCTGATATTATTGGAATGTCTATGGTTTTAATACTATCGGAATCTCACGCCTCTATTCATACATATCCTGAGTTTAACTCATGTTTTGTAGATTTTTTTACTTGTGGAACAGAGTGTTTACCCGAAGAGTTTGATAGAACTATGCGTGAGTATTTGAAACCTAAAGAAGTAAAAGTAAAACTTTTTTTAAGAGATAACACGATCATTAAAGATCATGTTTTTAATGCAGATGATAAGCCTCTTATTTTAAAATAATTAAGATCTAGTTTTCAATTTATTAAAATGAACAAAGTCCTATTCCCAATCTAAAAATAGGTCCTTTTTCTAAAGAAAACCCTGGAATATAACCATCTGTTTTATAACCGATTTCTGTAAATATCGAAATATTAGATTTTTTTGAAAACTTTCTATCATAGACAATATTTGCAGATACTCCATATATCATTGTATTTAGCTCATCTGATGTATATCCTACTTGAATTCCTTCAAAGATAGTCATAGCCTCTTTTGAATAAATCTTTGGTTGATGAAATAGATCCAACCTAAACCCTATTGTATTCAAATTAAATTCGCAGAATTTTGGATACTCAAGGCCTACTCCCCAAAAGGTATTATTGCTATGATTTCCAACTCTTACATATGAATAGATTGCTCTATTTTTATACGAGAGAAAATTTTCTAAAAAATATTCCGGGCCATAGGGCGCTAAACCTAATCTAAAGTTAGGTAAAAACTTTACCCCCTTAATATCTATCATTGGAATTTTTATATCTCTGCCGGTAAAAATATAATAAAAAAAAGATCCTATTGAATAATACATCATGGGATCTAAAAAATTAACTATGACAGCTTCTTTTAAATCTGAGCAAGCTAACTCATCTTCATAATAAATGTTGTTTAACCAAAAAATGTAGCTTTTAATATCATGGCCGGTATCTGGAAATAAAAAAGAGTCTTCCATTGATAAAACGTAGTTTGTTAAATCCAAATGCGACTCAAGATATAAAGAAGCTTTTTTGGGATCTAATCTTAAAGACTCCATCCACTTCATTTTTAATCTATTTGCTAAGATAGCACTCGCTTCAACTCCAGCCGAGCTAATTGCTATTTCCTGAAAAGATGTTAAATCTGTATTAAAACTATATCTTGTTATGCCTCCTCCCTTTCCATATGGAGGCGGCATATCTATTTGATAACCTTTTACTTCAGCTCTAGCACGACCAATATCTCTTATTCTATATCCATGTCCAAAAATTTCATGCTGGACAACCATTTCAGCTCTAGCTAGCGGCCCCCAAACAAATCCAAGCTCTAAAATTCTTAAAATTGCATAGATAGCTTTTTTCTCTTGCTTATTAGGAATTACGTAGCTAAAAACTTTTTCTAGAGACTCATGAAGAGTTAATAGATTTTGAGCACCAGAATATGGAGAGAAATCTATATCTCCCATTATCTGATAACTCTCTTGTGTTTTTTGAGTTTTTTTTTCAAATGGCTTTTTAGTTTTCTCTTCTGCTTGTAGGATTAAAGATAAAAAAATAAACAATAAGATTATTTGCTTTTTCATGGAAATTTAATAAAGTATCAATAATTAAAGTGAATTATCTTACATGTAAAAATAAAAAACCTCAATTAAAAATAAAAGTTATTAAAAATAATTTTAATATATTTTTTTTAAAAAATAACTTAAATTTAAATATAAAACTATTTAATATATCCGATTTAGTTTCTAAATTCTAACATTAGGAGTTTTTTATGAGTTTTTTAGGTAATGTCTCTTCCTCTATCTACAATAGTACCCTTGGTTTGTTGGATAAATATCCTGTTATCTGTGAAAAGTTTCCAGGATTTTGCGAGCTTAATCAAGGTTTTTTTGATGAAGATCAGCAAATCCTTGTAATAGTGACTCTAGCTGCATCTGCTCTTACTATGGTAGGTGGATTCTATGGGATGTTCTTAAATAGAGAAGGGACCCTTGCAATCAGTGCACTATTTTTAGCAACAACTGCTTTGGGAGCTGCTACTTTCTATTCTCAGTATCAATTTTTAGAATCAACAGCTCTTTGGGTATAATAAGAATATAGATGAAAATTCGCACCGGAAGGGACTCGAACCCCTAACCACTTGGTTCGAAGCCAAGTACTCTATCCATTGAGCTACCGGTGCTAATGCTATTGAAAATACCTGAATTTTTCGATAAAGTCTACTTTGATTTTTTGATTAAATAGATTACATTTATAAAAAAGAGATTTTTTTATCTATTAAATTTTATGCTAATAAAAACAAAAGCTATAACCTTAAAATCTACACCTTTTAAAGATCGATCTAAAATCTTGCAGGTTTTGACAGATGATTTAGGAATAGTATCTATTATAGTTAAATCCCTTTCTAAAAAAAATTTAAATATGCTCTCTTTTTGTTCTCCTTTTACCATCTCAGAGATTATTTTAAAAAAAAACAGATCAGATATTTACTCTTTAAGAGATTTGAGTTTAGTCGATGCAAATATGCATCTTAGAAAAAATCTAAAAGATTTAACGGCTGCATCTTTCATGATAAAAGCTATTTTAGATAGTCATATCTATCAAAAAAAAGATTTTAATCTTTTTTTACTTTTGAAAAGCTATTTAAAAAAAATTAGCATAAACCCAGATGCAATACATCTTAGTTTTTTATTAAAACTTTTATCCAATGAAGGTTTTTTACATCTAAAAACAAAATGCTCTAATTGTGAAAAAGACGCTATATCTTTATTAAATGGAGAGAGTCTTTGCTTTGAGCACTCCAATAGTTATGCTATAAAATTTGAATTAGAGGACTTTAAAAAGATCTTCGTTCTTTGTTTTTCTAAATCTTTTGCTCTTTTAAAAGATATTGAAATATCTAAAAACCTAAAAGAAAAAGTAAATGCTTTATTTCAGGAGCTAATATAAGCAAAACTCAGTATCTAATTTGGTAAAACCCATTGCCAATAAGGAATAACATGTATTTTTAAACTGCTTAGTTCTATTACTTCACTTTCATCACTTGTAATGATGAAAGCCTCATTAAGATTCAATTCTTTTGCTGCATCAACTATAGCCGAAATTTCTCGATTTTTAGTTTTTTCATTATTTAAGGTTACGCATGCTTGATAAAGCTTGATTTTACCATTAGCTTGCTGCGTTACAAAGTCTACTTCTTTACCTGTTTTAGTTTTATAATAGTAAATATTTTCATAATCCTCTTTTCTTAGATGAAGATACACTAAATTTTCAAAAGAAGAGCTTA
>JAAKFN010000156.1 GCA_011065045.1 Candidatus Anoxychlamydiales bacterium | reverse complement strand
ATTGTTACCCTCAAAATGAAAAATAACAACCCAATTGCCAGAGACATGTACTGAATAAAAACCTTTCAGTTTTCCCTTCAAACCATGAAAATCAGAACCCGGATAATTCATATCTTGTACCTTACAAGAGGTATTTAGTCGATCCAGTATTAAAGCTAATTGTTTTGCATGAGAAGGTTTAATTTTAGCTTTAGACCCTGTTTTAAAAAATCTCTGAATTCCTTTGTGCTTGAAAGTTTTTATCGTCATTCAACTATGTCTCTTTTACTATTGTAACTAAAAGGATTACAAAAATCAATATTAAAATACAAGTTTACATTTTTTTAGAGAAGAATTTAACCTCTAAAAAATTTAGTATTTTACGATTGCCGGAAAAATTACGTAATATAGCCGTAATTCAGAATGATCTTCTATGGAAGAAGATTAACTTAATTTACTAATCATTTCTTGTAAAATTTTTCATGTTCTTCTACTCTATGTAATCGAGGTTAATTTAAGGTTATTTAGGTAAGTTTTGAAAGATTTTTTTCAGGACTGTTAATCCATTGGTCGTAAGTTCGAATCTTACTTTTGGAGTTTTGATTATAAGGTAGTTAGGTGAGATAAAACAAACTGCCTTTTTTATTTCGCAAATTTTTCACATTAGACTTAATTTTTTTTTTCATTTTGCTTCAATTTCATATCCGAATAAAGATAAATACTCATTCCAGTGTTGGTCAATAGCTTGAATATGCTCTCTTGTGAGTTTCTTTTTCCAAGTGCCTATCTGTCCCTTTGAATTGCTAACATTAAAAGTTTCAGTATCTCCCCATAATTTTTCAGCAATAGCTTGTATTTCCTTGTCACTGATTGTGGCGATGTCTAAAAATTCTACAATTTTTTTAATTGTCTGACATTGTTTGGATAAATCTCCACCTCCGTTTTGACCAATTAAATCTTCAAATTTAATAAACATAATATTGGGAAGCTGTTCCCTTTGATTATAAAGTAAGGTAGCTAAATGATAGTGTTCTAATAAAAAACTACCAGGAGCATCAGGATTTTCAATTATTAAATTGTAAATTTGTTTGTCAGCATCTCCTTCAAAACTGTTGATAGTCTTTTCATAAAGATCTCTCTGATCAAGTTTAATCCGTAAATAAGGCATCCAATTATGAATAGATAAAATAGCATCACGCACATCTCTAACCATAATCAAATATTTATGTGAGTTGGAGATTTCATCAAGGATAGCGGCTTTGAGGTGCCAACCATGGTTTTCTTGAAGCTCCTGACTTAATGTTATTCCACCAAATTTGCTTTCAGAAATTTCTGGCAAGGCTCCTAATAGATACAAACATTTTACAAGTAAGTGAGTGCCTGCTTTTGGTAGGGTAGCTAGTCGAAAGTCAGCAATTTTACTATCCGGCAAAGTATTTGGTTCTGGGGCAGCCCACAATGAGAAAAAACTAAAAATAAAGATATAAATGATCAATCTCTTTTTCATGAAACAAAATTTTTCTAATAATCAAAACTTAATCTAACAAGTTCAATTGTGAAGATTAAGCTTTTTATAGTATATTTGCTCATTGTTTTTTTTCAATAGAACGTTTGCATTGGAGCATAAATAGAATAATCTTTCTAGAGTCTAAAAAACTATATTTTCAATATATTTTTCACATACTAAAGACCAATCAAAAGTTCGAAGTGTACCCCATGCGTGGATTTTTGATCTTAAGGCAGTTAGGTGAAACAAGCTAAGTGTTTTTTTTGTTTTTTTTTCTTGCAATCATTCGTAATAAAAATAATACTTGCAGTCAATTTAACTTATTCAAAAGAGTTTATTTAAATAAATGGTTAAGAAATAAATTTAATTGTATAAATATGTTAATTAATATATACTACAATTTCATTTTTTAACAAAAGGAGTTTATATGTCAACTCAGAGTGGAGAGATTAGACTTAGAGAACAGGCTAAAGGTGCTGTAGCTAGGCTTAGAGAACTGTTAGAAGAACAATCAAATAAAACAGTAAAAGAAATACAAGCTTTAGAATTAACTGCAAAAAAAATTGAAGCACTAATGCAAGAAGTTAAAAGTCTGTCCCTAGGAAATCAAGAGCTTGCTGATCAACTATTGCCAAAGCATTCAAAAGAAGCTGTTCTTCAAGAAATGAGTAAGATCGATTTACAAATAGCGTCATTAAATGATTCATTTTCTCATATTCATCAGCAAATACAAATAGGAGAAAAAAAACTTCAACAATTTAAACAAAGTTTTGAAGAAAAAATTCAACAAGAGGAACAAAGTTTTGAAGAAAAAATTCAACGAATAGAATCACTAAAAAAAATGTTCTTATAGTAATAGTATGTTGTTAGGATAAAGCTTTTTATTGATATGATTTAATTCATACATACCATTAATTGAAATTTATTCTTTTATCGATTCTTTTTATTTAAATAATTAAAAATTAAATAAAAAAAATATTCCTCAAAGATATCCATGGAAAAGTTCGAAATGTGCCCCATGCATGGAGTTTTAATCTAGAGGCAGTTAGGAAACAAAGCTTAACTGCCTTTTTTTTATCTCATGTTTAAAATCAGTTTTTATCGCGAATTATAAGAGATTTAAAACATATTTTCTGGATTTATAAAAACAACAAAAATTCTTTTTGAAAACATTGTATAATATTGCCATTAATTAATTTTAAATATTACGGATAATTTAAATTGTATTAGTTATATGTTTAATAGCGCGTAATTAGTTGTGTTAAATAGTATGTGATTATATAATAAAGATCTTAATTTTTTTTTATTATTGGAGTTGGTTATGAAAAAATATTTCTTAATAATAGCATTTTGTATCCTTTCTGTAGCTTCATTTGCTGATGAAGACAAAGTATTTGATCAAATGAAAAAGAATGATCAAAAAGAGGTTCAAAAAAAAGAAAATATATCTGCAAAAAATAAAAACTCATTCAATTATTTTAGAGTAGGCCCTGGAGCAATACCTGGTTATGCAATTCCTTTGTACCCAACTCTTGGGTTTGGTAGAAGAGTTCAGAATAATAATCATGGATATGATATTTCAATTGATGTTCATAGCGCTCTTTTAATTAATTGGATCTCATTGAAAGGAGAATATATGTTTTTCTTTCCAAAGGCTACACAATCAAATCTCCAATATTATTTAGGTTCAGGTATAAATTATGAGTCCTTTTTCTTTTTCCCCCTGTCTTCTATTTCTTTAGAAGTTACTCCAGGTATTCAATATAAAAGAAAATCTGGACGATATAATTTTATTCAACTTGATATTAGCAACCCTATATATAATCCTCTTTCTTTAGAGTATAATGTTCTGAAAAAAAATGTTCCAGGAATCGGATTAAGTTTTGGTTTTGGATTTTAAAAGAGATTCATTTAGTTTTAATCAATTGAATCACAGGATAAATTTATCAAAATTTCTATCGAATATTTGATGCACTTCAAAATTTTTTGTTTTACGATTGCCAGAAAAATTACGTAATATAGCCGTAATTCAAAATGATCTTCTATGGAAGAAGATTAACCTAATTTACTAATCATTACTTGTGTAATTTTTCACGTT
>JAAKFN010000155.1 GCA_011065045.1 Candidatus Anoxychlamydiales bacterium | reverse complement strand
AATAGAAAACTAAAAATTATTGATAATAGAATTATTTTTTTTCTCATTTTTTTAAATCCTTAATTTCTTTTAATGCTTTTTCAACAACAAGCATCGTAAAGTATTTTCCTTCGTTTTGGTAATTTTTATCTATATATTTTTCAAATGACACTAAGTTTTTTGTGTTTTGTTTCTCATCTAATTTTTTAGAGCTAGCAATAAGTGATTTATATTTATTCACTAAAAGATTCTTTTTAGACTTTATAGTTACTTTAGAAAATAGATCATCTATAAGCTCAAAAGTTTTAAAGCAATCTGTAAAAATCTTGTAGTTATCTATTACATCTTCTTTTTTGCTAGCAGCTGTAAGCACATATGCAATGCAATCTTTTATTAATATGAGTTGTAGAATTTTATAGTCTATCGCATTAACAGTTTTAGTAACTTCAGATAGTATAGCTTTACCATTTATTAGATCTAGTGGGCCTAGGATTTTATATGTAATATTAGGATCGATTTCATGCTCTTTTTTTGCCTCAAATGTATAATCGTCTAACGAAAGAGCAGTCTCTTGGGTAGATAAGATCATAGTAGGTCTACAAATAGCTTTTTCATTTTTTGCAAATATAACTCTTATGTAATTTGTATAGATTTTGGGATTTAATATTACCCAATTTTTAGGAGGTATAAAAAATGCAGTTTTTTCTTCAGTAAATATTTTGGTAGTCATAAATATTAAAATTAAAAAAAATATTTTTTTCATCTTAACTTGAATGGGCTGTTGAGGTTGAAGAGTCTATTAAAATAGCAGCAACTCCCATTCCAGCAACTAGTAAAACTCCCCAAAAAACCATTGAAATAGCTGTAGAATGATAAGAGCCTGCAGATGCTGCTTCTGCGTTTATTCTGGTTGACTCAGCGCTTTGAGCCGAAGCATTTGCTGAAAACAAACAAAAACATGTAATTAAGAATATAGATACTATTTTTTTTCTCATGAAAATGATTCTACCTTTTTTATAAAATTATTCATATCATTTTTACTCTCTTCAATACTTTTTAGGCAATTTTATTTTTTTTATTAGTAAATTAAATAAAAAAAACTTGCTAAAAAAAACTTAAAGATGCTCTGAGCGCCTCTGAGTTACCTGTTTTACTTGTAAAATCTCAAGCTGCTGAAGCAAGAACATAAATAGATAAAAAGAGGATTTATAGAAATGTAGGATTTCATAGATCTTTTTGATATTTCGAATAATATTCCCAAAAAAAGAAATTCTCTATATAATTTAACGTAGATGTAACTCAATTTTTTAGGAAAATACAATGGATAAGTTAGAAAGCGGCGAAGATAAAATTCAAAAAATTTGTGAATCTATAAGAAATGAGACGCTATTACCTGCTAGAGAACAAGCAAAAGAGATAGTAGAAAATGCTCATATTTCAGCAGATTTAATCATAAAAAAAGCTCATAAAGAAAAAGAGCGGATGATTTTATCTGCTAAAAAAGAGATAGAAAAAGAGAGAAAAATATTTGATTCAGCTTTGAATTTAGCTACTCGGCAAGCTTTAGAGGTATTGAAGCAAAAAATTGAAAATGAGCTGTTTTCCAAAAATTTAAAAGATGTGATTGTAGATGAGACAAAAGATCCTAAAGTTATAGCAAATTTAATAAATGTCTTAGTTAGAACTATTGAGAAATTTGGAATAGATGCAGATGTTAGCGCATATATCCCAAAAGAGGTAGATGTAAAAGAGATAAATAAGCTTTTATTAAAAGAGGCTGCAAGCAAGCTAAGAGAAAAAGAAGTTCTTCTTGGGGATTTTGAAGGTGGTATCAAACTAAAAATCCATGATAAAGAAATAACTATTGATATCTCAAACGATGCTATCAAAAATTTAGTTGCAGATTATTTAAGATCAGATTTTCGCTTTTTAATTTTTAATGAATAGATTTATGAAGTATTACTATTTAGCAACAGCATTGCCAACGATTTCTTTAAAAGCTAAGCCAGATGTTAGCTTTGAAGAGCTAAAGTTTATGTTAAAAGTGAACTTGAGTGATTCCGATTTAGAGAAAGCTAAAATATTTAAAAAATTTATAGATATTACTAATTTGAGGCTTTTTTGGTTAAATAAAGAGATAGATCCTAGAGGAAATTTAAATATAGCAGAGTTAGAAGATGCTATTTTGATAAAAGATTTTTTTGATGATTTTGTATTTGATTTTTTAGATAGATATGAAAAAACAGAAGATCGATTAAAGTATTTTTCTTTTTTGATAGCCTCTTTTTTTAATAATATCAATAGCTCACAAAAAGATTTTCTAAAATTTTATTTTAAGTTTGAAAGAGAGCTTAGATTGGTAGCTACTGCGCTTAGAGCTAAGAAACTAAATAGAGATATTTTAAAAGAGTTGCAATTTGAAGATCCAACAGATGATTTTGTAGCATATATTTTAGCGCAAAAAGATCAAGACACATTTGAGCCACCTCATGAATATCACAAAGTAAAAAAAATATATAAAAAACATATAAACGATCCAAAAAAACTGCATCTAGAGCTTTTAGAATATAAATTTAAGCAAATAGAGATATTTTCAGAGAAAAAACCATTTTCAATCGATCAGATACTCTCTTATGCCGCTCTGCTTATTATAGTAGAGGATTTTTATAAATTAACCGAAGAGATCGGAAGAGAAAAAATAGAAAAGTTATAAAGGAAAAAAAAATGGAAAAAAAAGCAACAGGAATTGTTATAAAAGCCTTTGGTAATCTTCTTCATGTTCTTTTTGAAGGTGATATAAAGCAAGGTGAAGTCTCTTTTGTTAAACTTGCAAATAGATTATTTGCATCTGAGGTAATAGAAATAGCATCTAATGTTGCTAAAATTCAGGTTTTTGAAGATACAAGTGGTATTAAATTAAATGCTCCGGTTGAATTCTCATCGCACCTTTTAGAAGCAGAGTTAGGCCCGGGTCTTTTAACCTCAATTTATGATGGGCTTCAAAATCCTTTAGAGAAAATAGCAGAGAAAGCAGGGTTTTTCTTATCTAGAGGTCTTTATTTAAAGGCATTAGATAGAGATAAAAAATGGGATTTTGTATCGAAAATAGAAGTTGGAGCTAAGGTTAAAAGAGGAGATTTTTTAGGAGAGGTAAAAGAGAGTCATTTTAATCATCAAATTATGGTTCCTTTTGCAATAAGAGGTGAACTTGAAGTTACTTGGGTAGCAAAAAATGGATCTTATACAATCGAAGAGACGATTGTAAAAGCTAAAGATGCAAATGGAAAAGAGATAAATATTTCAATGCTTCAAAAATGGCCAATTAAAATGCCACTTATTGAAGGAAAAAGACAAAGACCTTCTAAAATGATGACAACTGGTATGAGAATTTTAGATACTCCTTATCCAGTTTTAAAAGGAGGTACTTTTTGTACACCGGGACCATTTGGTGCAGGAAAAACAGTTTTGCAACACCATTTAGCAAAACATACAGATGTAGATATTGTAATAGTTGCTGCATGTGGAGAGAGAGCTGGTGAGGTTGTTGAAGTATTAAGAGAGTTTCCTCGGCTCATAGATAGTAGAACTAATGAACCGTTAATTAATCGCA
>JAAKFN010000154.1 GCA_011065045.1 Candidatus Anoxychlamydiales bacterium | reverse complement strand
ATCTGTAATTGTTCTGTGAATTTCAAAAATTAAATCCTTAGAAAGAGGCAATTCCTTCCATTGTCTAATCTTTTGCATTGTGTAATAATTATTCAAAATCATTTGTTCACTTTTATTTCTTGGAGCTCTTCCAGATCTCAGCATTTCTTTAGCTACTCTTCGAGTCGTAGCAGCTCCTTCAATTTGACTAGAAGTAATTGCTTCTTGAATAAGAGAACGCACTAGATATTGATCTCGAGTTTGAGGATTGATAATAGCTTCTGGAGCTTTTATCATTCCCCCTGTACCAAGATCTATTTGATGTAACTGTTCGAGTACACTATCTGTAATGTTATAGAAAAAAATATCTTTATTATCTCTATCCCATAAAGGAATAGACTTAAACCCAAGTAGACGTCTCATCTTAATTCCACACCACCATTCTTCTACGCTCAGCCCTTTAGGAGGAGTTATATGACGTAAATTGTCCCAATGTCTGTATTTTCCTTCATCTTCAGTTTTAATCCCCTCTTTACGCATCAAATCAAATTTCTCTGGAGATGAAAAATACATAGCTTGTTTATCTTTAATATCTGGAGGTTTACGGGGCATCTTCATAATCTTCTACCAATTTTTAACTTAATGGTAGCAAAGCAGGTATTTTTAATCAATTACCAAATTACATAAAATCAGTAATATATATGTATTTAATTGATTGTTAATAGATTACACATAAATAATTTAAAAATATCATTTTTTAACTACCAAATTGGTAGATTTTGGTAGCAAATTGGTAGAAGGGATATCTTCATAAATTACTCCAATCAAAAGTTCGGATAAAATCTTAACTTTTAAAAAGAGAAAAACAACCAAAAATTTTATATATACTTCAATTATAATTGCATAACTTCTCTTTGAAATTAATATTGATCTTATGTAATTATAAAATAGAATCTTAATAAGAGTTTTTTATGATTTCAAGAAATGATCCATGTTGGTGTGGAAGCAACAAAAAGTTTAAAAAATGCCATTATCCCCAACTTAGATCCAATAGCGACCTTCACAAAACATATCTAAAAGACTATGGGATTATCATAAAAAATAAAATACAAATAGAAGGTATTAAAAAATCTTGCAAAATCGCTGCTAAAATATTAGACAAGCTATGCAAAGCTACTAAAGAAGGGTTTACTACACTAGAGTTAGATAATCTTGCAAATGAGCTTCATAAAAAATATGGAGTTATTCCAGCTCCTTTAAACTACGGCTCTCCCCCATTTCCTAAAAGCATTTGTACATCTCTAAACGATGTTGTATGCCATGGAATACCTGATAAGACTAAGTTAAAAGATGGAGACATCCTAAATATCGATGTAACCTGTATATTAGATGGATACTATGGAGATACATCTCGTATGGTTATGATCGGAGATGTGGTAGAAGAAAAGAAAAGAGTTGTAGACACGTCTTATCAGTGTTTGATGGAATCTATTAAAATTTTAACACCTGGCATTAAAGTATTTGAAATTGCAAATATCATTGAAAAAATAGCAAAAGAAAAAGACTGCTCAGTTGTAAATCAATTTGTTGGCCATGGCGTTGGAGTAGGTTTTCATGAACCTCCTCAAATACCTCATAGTTATAACAATTCTCAAATACCTTTGGTTCCTGGAATGACTTTTACAATAGAACCGATGATAAATGCGGGAGTAAGAGAATGCGAAGTTGACATCGAAGATAAATGGACTGCAAAAACTATCGATTCCAAACCATCTGCTCAATTTGAGCATACGATATTAATTACAGAAAATTCTCATGAAATTTTAACTACACTTTAATAGAGAAGATTTGGCTATAGAGCATTTTGATCTTCTGTTTGAGAAGATGCCTTTTTCTCTATTAACTCTCCTAGTAGATTTTGTAGATTTTGATTTTCTTCTTTATATACTTTTAGCTCACTAGCTATTAAATCTAAATCTCTTAAAAGAGCTTTTTCATTATCAGAGAGATCTTTGAAATCGTCATTTTTCTCTCTTTGAATTGCTGTTAATTTCTCATTTACAGAGAAAAGCTCTTGGCGAGTATTGTGTAAAACGTGTTGTTTGTCTTCGAATTGATCCTTTAGTTGCGAATATAGAGAATCTAACTTTTTAAATTCTTTAAGCTTATTTTCATATTCTTTTAATAGCTTTTCATCAGTAATATTTTCAAAGCTTGCCTTTTTAGAGTCCTTTTCAGTTCTTTGTTGTTTTAACTTTTCTATCAAAGATTCTTGTTTTAAAACTTTTTCATTAAGAACATCTATTTCTTGAATGCTTTTTTCAGTATTTTGAAGTTTCAATTGAAGGGTTTTTATAAATGTTTCTTTTTGATTTAAGCTATCTTTTATGTTTTGTATATCTTCACTAGTTTTATCAGAGCTCTGAGTATTATTTTGAAGCTCTTGTATAAAAGTCTCTTTTTCATCTAGCTTTTGATTTAAAACATCAATATCTTCTATGTTTTTATCAAAACCTTTAAGGTTTAACTCAAGCTCTTTTATAAAACCTTCTTTCTCATTTAGTTTTAAATTTAAGCTCTCAACTTCTTGAATATTGTTATTAGAGTTTTCTAGAGTATTTTCTAAAATTTTTATTTTTTGTATTTTTTCATTTAACTGAATTAAAATTTTATCTTTTTCTTCTTTTTGATTTTGAAGATGCTGCTTTAGCTCTGATAGCTCTTTTTGAAAGTTTTGGTTATTCTCTTGTAAAAACTCTTCATCTTTCAAGTAAGAGAGCTTTTCATAAAGCTCATCTTGTATAACTTTAAGATCTTCGATCTCTTTAACTTTTTGATCTAACTCATTTAAAAGATAATCCTTTTTTTGAATACTCTCTTCTAGTTCTTTTTTGATGGTTTCATTTTCTTTAAAAAAAATGTTGATTTTTTGATCTTTTTTATCTAAATCTACATTTAAAATACTTAGATTGTCTTGAAGGTTTTTTTCGGTATTTTCAAAGATTTTTTGTCTTTCAAAAAGCTCGTTTTTAAGATTGATTACATCTTTATCTAAAGTAGAAGATCCTTTTACAATAAAGTTTTTTATCTCATCTAATCCAAAAGCTGTTGTAATAAGCCCCAAGGCTATAGATAACTCTAAACCTAAATTCCAAAGATGAAAAGTCTCTAAGTTGACTTGAACATAAAAACTATAAAAAATTAACAAAGCAAGAGATATATAAAGACCTTTAAATCTAAAACGATAACATAAAAAAAGTGAAACAGCTGTTATTATACACAGCTCAAAACTAGCGAGCGCTATTGTTAAAAGTAAAAAAAACGGGCCTAATAAAACCCAGAATTTTAAATTGTTTTCAAACTTTTCATCTATCAAAAATATCTTTTTTAATACCTGCTGCATGGTTGCCTTTTAGTTTTATTTATCCATCCTCTTAAAATTTGCTAAATAAAAGTCACCTTTTAAATAGCAAACTAACTTGAGAGTTTTTCATTTTAATCTTTTAGCTCTCTTAGTTTTATATTTATTTCTTTTGATCTATTTTTTCCAGAAAATCTTTTCAAAATGTTTTTTTTATCCTTTTCTTGCAAGAAAACCCTTTCCTTTAGGGAAGGGATGAATTGCCAATATTAAAAAATGCTGGCTTAAATGCTTTTAAAGCCTCCGCCAGCTAGAGTAATCCACTTCGGGG
>JAAKFN010000153.1 GCA_011065045.1 Candidatus Anoxychlamydiales bacterium | reverse complement strand
TATAGTAGGATCGTATTTTTTTCTCTCTAATTTCTCAGTAGTATTTATTTTATTTTTTGTTGTCCAATAGCAGTGTTTGCTCTCTTGAGATTTAAGCTTTATCACTTCTCTTGCAGATTTTTTGGCCATTTTTTTACCTTTTTTTTTGTAATATTTTTTTAGTTAATAAATATATCTACATTTATAACAAATTAAATATAAAAAATCAAAAACTAGATATAGTTGGCTCTGCTAAAATATCTAATTTATCTGATTTCAATACCTTTTTGTACTTATGATAGCCAAGGCCGGCTATCATAGCAGCGTTATCTAAGCTCAGATCCTTTTTAGGCCAAAAAAGATCTAGGTTCAAATTTTTATTTTGAAACATCTCTTTTAAAGCCCTGTTGCAGGTAACCCCACCACCGAAATAGATCGATTTTAGATTATGTTTTTCAGAGGCACCTATTGCCTTTTTTATTAAATCGTCAAATGCACATTTTTGAAAAGATGCGGCAATATGTTTTTTATCTTCTTCTTTTATTATTGTTGGATAATCTTTTTTTGATTTCTGTCCTTTCACTGTATATAAAACTTTTGTTTTAAGTCCGCTAAATGAAAAATCAAAAGGATTTTTCTCTACTTTTCCTGCTTTAAATTGATACCTAGATGAATCTCCTGTCTTAGCTAATTTTTCAACCTCAGGTCCTCCTGGATAACTAAGATCTAAAATTTTAGCTACCTTATCAAAACTCTCTCCAATTGCATCATCTATTGTTGTTCCTAAGATTTCATATTTTCCAATATCTGAAATCTTTAATAGCATCGTATGTCCACCAGATATGACAACTCCTAAAGATGGGAAAGCAGGTTTTTTATCATCTCCCATCATAGCAGCGTAAAGATGAGCTTCTATATGGTTGATGCCAATAAAGGGTTTATCTAGCGCAAAAGAGAGAGCTTTCGCGGTATTTAACCCAATAAGCAGCGATCCGACAAGGCCTGGTCTATTCGCTACAGCAATCACATCAATTTCATCTAAACTCACTTTTGCAACTTTTAGAGCCTCTTCTATTACTGGCAGAATTTTATCGATATGCGATCTAGAGGCAAGCTCGGGGAAGACTCCTCCGTATTTTTTATGTAAATGCACTTGAGAAAAAATTATATTTGATAAGATTTTATTGCCATCTTCTACAATCGAAGCTGCTGTCTCATCACAAGTAGTTTCTATTCCTAGTACTAACATAATTTTTTTGGTAGATTTCACTTAAAATAATAGAAGCTATATTCATTTAATAGAAGGGTAATTTTTAAAAAATTTCTTATTGTAACGCAAGTAAAATTATCCTTATATTAAAAAAATATTTTACAGAGGTTGCTTCTTAAGTTCTGGTTGTTAAATAGTTAACTTGTTTTTAAAATACTTATTCTTTTTTTGGAATTAACTTTATATAAATTAAAGAAATTACTTTAGTTTAGTTGTTTTAATATAAAATATTAATTGACTTTTAAATAAAAAAGTATTAAAATGCTATTATAATAACCTAAATAACAAGAAAGATTATGGCAACTAGAAGCTCATCTATAAGCTCTTCTTCAGATAAGATTCCAACTCTAGCAGCTCTGTCTACTAAAAAGTTTTACGAATCTCCTGAAAAAGCTACAGATTCCTTTAGAGTAAAACATTTAGATCTTTGCTCAACATTTGCTCAATCCATCTTAGATAGAAAAGCTCACTTATTAAGCCAAAATTTATTAGAGGGTAGCTATTGTATTTTTACAACAGGAAGCGATGGGAGGTTAGAAAAATTATCCGATAGAGAGTCTCCCGTAGAGTTAGTAGTTTATTCTTCAGATAATCTGCATAAAGAGGTTATCTCAAAACTTCAAGAATTAGTGAAAGATAGAAAAGATTTCTTTCAAGTCATAGAAAGTAAAAATAAAAACTCAAAACTTTGTGAAACTTTAGAAAAAATAATTCCAACAAGAGGCTTGCACTCTAGATTTTTAACAGGCAATAAAAGTGAGTATGAAAGTTATCTAAAAGAGTTAATCTCTCAGATTAAAAACATGTCAATTAAAGACTATGCTACTTTTAAAAAAGATTTTGTAAGATTTAGTATAAGCTCATTAAACAAGTATAATTCAAATAAGCTAATTGATGCTGTAGATCTTAAAAATGGATTAATCTTTTTCGATGGCAAAAATTTCAGAAAAAAAGCTACAAAATATTCTCATCTTCGATCGATTCAATATAAATTAGATAAAGTTATCTGTGATCATATTAGAGGTAAATTATCTGAAAAAGAGTCTTTTGAATTTTTAACAAAAATGCCTGCTAACATAAATGATTTAATAGATTTTCTATCTGCAAATAAGCTTTTAGATAAAATTTCTGTTGCTGAAAAAGAAACTCTAAAAAAAGCCTATAATTTATCTTTAATGTATCTCCATATTGCTCAAAACCTCTACGTTGCAATGAATACCCCAATTGAAATCAAACTCGATGAAAGTCAATCAAAAGAGCTTCAAGATAATTTCGATGCTACGTATAAGATTTTGCAAAAAATTCAATAATTTTATGCTTTTAGAGATTTTAACTTTTTATGAGCATAAGAAATGCCCATATTAACAAATATTGCAAAGCCTCCCATTAACACAACTAAACCAAAAATTTTGGCTAACGCTATTTGAGTAATAAGAGTAAAAGCAGTTACCTTAAAAGCTTGAATAAGCGTAAATTTACAAATAAGATTTGTCGCTACAAAAGCTGCTGAAAAAGATATAAAAGATTTTATAAAACCTCTAGTTAATTTTGAGTTTTTCAGAAGACTAGTTTTCTCGAATAAAGCTGATATAAAATGATGAGTTATCTCAGCTGTTAGATTAAAAACAACTGCGCTTAGGGGATTGATAAGAGAAAATATCCTGCCAGCTATATAGCCTAGCACAGATGATGATACAACTTTTTTTACTAAAAGACTTCTTCTATGTGGATTAAAATAAGCAGATTCAACTTTTAAAGACATATCCTACCTTTTTATTTTTAAAATATAATAATAATAAAAATTCGTGAATAAAATCAATAATAAGATTAAATTAACAAATAGTTAAAATAACTTAAAACTATCTATTAATTTAATTATATTTATTTTTAGCTTCTTTTTTACTTAAATTAAACAGAATCTTATAAGATGTTTCTGTGTAAATATTTCAAAGATCCAAGAGCAAGTATTGTAATACCTTCTATCAAAAGACCATTAATAAAAGTAATTCCAACAGAATAGGCTACTACAAACATGGCTCCAATATTAAAAGCAATTACAATTACATCTTTATTAGGAGAGTTTTTAAATATTCTATTAGCAATTACGGTAATTCCAACAACAACTCCCATGAAAATCGCAGCAGACATTGGATTTATTGCAGTGAATGTTTTCGCTGCTAAATATGCTAGGCCGCTACATACTGTAGTATGTCCAATCTCCGCTAATAATATTTCTTCACGCCTATTTAAAGTTGTTAACGACGCTATTGATGACATATTGTACCTCCATAATTTTTTTTGATAACTCTAAAACAAACAAAAAATTTAATACAGTATTTAAATACATTTGTAAGCCCAAAGTTATAATGACACCTTTCTCCAAAGTTGTAATGCTACCTTTAACTAAAAATTTTAGTCTGGAGGTTTCTAATTTTGGAGCAAGTATTTATGAGTCAAAAAGAAGCTGATCG
>JAAKFN010000152.1 GCA_011065045.1 Candidatus Anoxychlamydiales bacterium | reverse complement strand
TCTAAACCAAACATGAGAGAAATAGTAGCTCCCAGTGTTATAGAAATTGCAACCAATATTGATAGATGGATGGATGAAAACAAAGAAGCTGTAGAATATTTAAAACAACTAAATCTTGAAAACTTTGGTTTGAAAAGCCTTCCTAGTTTTTTAAGAAAACTTACAAATTTAGAAACACTGAAGCTAAAAAACAATGAAATAGAAAAACTACCAGATTGGATTGGAGATTTTCAAGAGCTCGAAGGACTTGATTTATCAGATAATAATATAAGTGTACTTCCTGATAGTATTTCAAAACTAAAAAAATTAAATGTAATTAATTTATCTGAAAATAAATTTGAAAAGGAACCTGATATTTTAGAAGAGATGAGAAAAGATAATGCTCATCGTCGATATGGGTTTTTAAGTTATGTAATGGAAAAAGGTCAAATTGAAATTGGTCAAAAAAAATCACCGGATAGATGTTCAAATATTGCAAAATATACACTAGCGTCTCTAGGTGCTATCTTAGCTAGTGGATTGACTTATTCATTTTTCGCTCAAGAATAGTATTTGATTTTTTTGAAAGAATAGTTTTTAAAAGAACATATATCGCTATTTCAATACTATTTTTAAAAGAGATCATTTTTTAAAGTTCTATTCTTGAAATTATATACCATTTAGTGGCAAATTAAATAAAGAGGTAGTGAGTTTTAGAAAATAAAATATGAAAAGTAAAATAATTGGTATTATTCCAGCTAGATACAACAGCAAAAGATTTTTTGGTAAGATGCTTTATAAAATCGGTTCTAAAACTTTATTGCAACATACTTTTGAAAATGCAAAAAAATGTAATATATTTGATAGTTTATACATAGCTACAGAAGATGAAATTATTAAAAATGAAGCTAAAAACATTAATGCTCCTTGTTTAATGACCAAAACTTCTTCAAGCGGAACTCATAGAATCATTGAAGCTTTAAAAGAAAACCAAGATCTTAAAACCTCTGATATAATTGTGAATATTCAAGGAGATCATCCAAAGATAAAAAATTCAACTATAAAAGAGACTATAAATATTTTAAAAAATGATAAATCAGCTCACTCTTCTACAGCTGTTTGTAAAATAGATTATGAGTTAGCTAAATCTGAAAATATTGTGAAATGTGTAATGGATAAAAATCAAAATGCTCTTTATTTTAGCAGATCTTTAATCCCCCATTCAAAAACACCAAAAGATATCTCATATTTCTATCACATAGGTTTATATGCTTATAGGACCGAGTTTTTATATGAGCTTTCAAAATTAGAAGATTCTTATCTTCAAAAATTAGAAGATTTAGAGCAGTTAAAAATTTTAGAAAATGGATATAAAATAAAAGTTGCAATAGTTGATGATATGCCCTTTGGCATAGATGTAAAAGATGATCTAAAAAAGGTTGAAAAATTATTATGACAATAAAATATATATTTATCACAGGTGGAGTTGTATCTTCTTTAGGCAAAGGTCTAACTTCCGCTTCAATTGCTATGCTACTCGAAAATAGAAATATCAAAACTGCTATGCTTAAATTAGATCCTTATATCAATGTTGATCCCGGTACTATGAATCCTTTTCAGCATGGAGAAGTATATGTAACAGATGATGGAGCTGAAACAGATTTAGATTTAGGGCATTATCATAGATTTACAAACTCTATATTATCTAAAAAATCAAATGCTACCACAGGTCAAATTTACGATACTGTTATAAAAAGAGAGAGAAAAGGTGATTATCTTGGAAAAACTGTCCAAGTTATCCCTCATATTACAGATGAGATAAAAAAAAGAATTTTAGATTGTGCAACTCAAGAAAAAGGTATAGAAGTTGTTTTTGTAGAAATTGGAGGTACAGTTGGTGATATTGAATCTCTACCGTTTTTAGAAGCGATTCGTCAATTTAGAAATGAAAGAATAAAAGATTGTATAAATATACATCTAACATATGTTCCCTATTTAAAAGCAGCGGGCGAGATAAAAACAAAACCAACTCAGCACTCCGCTCAAATGCTAAGAGAGATTGGAATAATTCCGGATGTTATTTTATGTAGATGTGAAAAACCTCTAGATGATTGTTTTAAAGAAAAGATATCTTTATTTTGTAATGTTGATAGAGAAGCTGTTATAGATGAGACAGATGTTGAAAATTCAATATATGAAGTGCCTGTTCAATTGCAACATCAAAAATTAGATCAAATGATCTGCAAAATGTTAAATTTAAAATGTGGTCCTATAAATTTATCAAAGTGGAAAAAGATGTTAAAATCTTTAATCAATCCTAAAAAAAAGGTAACGATTGGTATAGTTGGTAAATATCTTACTCATCAAGATGCCTATAAATCCATTTTTGAAGCTTTAACTCACGCAGGAGCTCATTTAAATACTGAAGTAGAAATTAAAAAATTTGAATCAGATAAGATCGTAAAAAACCAAAAACTTTTAAATGAAGTAAAAAATCTAGATGGATACTTAGTTCCTGGAGGATTTGGTCCAAGAGGACTTCTTGGTAAAATTTTAACAGCTAAATATGCTAGAGAGAAAAAAATACCTTATTTTGGAATATGTTTAGGTATGCATATTATGGTAATTGAGTTTGCTAGAAATGTTTTAAAACTAAAAGATGCTAATTCAACAGAGATGGAACCAGAGACCGCTGACAAAGTTATTTCTATTTTAGAGGATCAAAAACAGATAGAAAAGCTAGGAGGAACAATGCGCCTTGGTGCGTATCCCTGCTCTTTAAATACTAGTTCAAAAGCTTTCAAAGCCTATAAAAAGAAAAGTATTTCAGAAAGACACAGACACAGATATGAATTTAATAATAAATACAAAAAGCTTATGGAAAAACAAGGTGTATTATTTAGTGGAACTCTAAAAGATGATACTCTTTGTGAAATCATGGAGATAAAAAATCATCCTTGGATGCTTAGTGTACAGTTTCATCCAGAGTTTAAATCAAAACCGCTTACTCCCCATCCCCTTTTCATTGCCTTTATAGAAGCTGCTTTAAAAAAGAGACAAAAAAAATGAGAATAGTAGCTATTGATTATGGAAAAGTAAGAATTGGTCTTGCTATTACAGATTCGAGCAAAACTATTGCCTATCCTTTTAAAACAGTTAATACAGCTCAAAACTTTGTGAAAACATCAGAGGTAATTTTAGATGCTTTAAAAGAACATATAGATGATATAGAAAAAATAATAATAGGCCTTCCCCTCTTATTAAATGGTGAGTTTTCTGAGATGACAACAGAAGTAAACGAGTTTGTAAAAGTCTTCAAAATTAAAACAGAAATACCACTTGAGCTAATAGATGAAAGGCTCTCTTCTATCCAAGCAGAGAGACATCTAAAAGATAATCTAAAATTAAATAGAAAAAAAAGATCTAAAAAGATTGATCCAATGGCTGCTACCCTACTTTTACAACATTTTTTAAGCTTCAATTAATTTATCTGTCTTTAATTTTAAAAATTTCATATAGTTTTTTTTTGAATTATAAAGGTTTTTATATGGCAACCAGATCTACACCAATATCAAATCCCCCAACAACTAAAACAAAAATAAAAGAAAATGTCACGAGAGTTGCAATAGCGACCTCTTTTGGATATTTAGCTGGAAGGATAATCACTTTCATAAATCCAACGTGTGCAGCTATTTTCGCTCTGGTGGCCTCTACATTGCAAGTAATATCTAATGGATTATTTAAGAGATCTCTTCACTCAGATAA
>JAAKFN010000151.1 GCA_011065045.1 Candidatus Anoxychlamydiales bacterium | reverse complement strand
CGGTTTTTTTAAAATCACAAAAGAGTTTTTACGATGTAAAGGGAGCCCATTAAATCCAGAGAGGGTAGATACTTCAAATCTTGATAATGTTAAAGTATATTTAGATTGTGTGGGTCCTGCTAAACACTCGCTTCCTCTCATGAATGAAAAAGAGGGGGTATATCCTGTTTTGCTAGATATTTTAAACTATATTCAAAGAAAAACAAAAAAAAGAGTTGTTATCACGTGTGGACATCGCTGTCCCAAGCATAACTCATATGCTGATACTTCAAATATTGCCAAAACCTCAAAACATATGATTGGAGCTGAAGTAGATTTTTATGTGCAAGGCTTGGAGAATGCCCCTTTAAAAGTAATGGATCTTATTTTTGATTTTTATAAAGAAGACTCTAGATATAGAGGAATAGAAGAGTACGAAAGATTTATTCAGTATCAAAAAGATACAGATGTATCAACTCCTCCCTGGCATAACAAAGAGATTTTCGTAAAGCTCAATCAATATAACGAGGGTAGAGATTTTAATAATCGCCATCCATATCCATATATTTGCATTCAAGTGTTATATGACAGATCTACAAAGCTAAAGGTAAACTACACTTGGGAAAAAGCTCATAGAGGGTATTTGCAGCACTAAACCTGAATAATTCATGAGAATAGCTTTTTTAGATAATTTTAACTATTTTAAGACATAGCACCCCTTACATTTTTTTAAGATTTTCTAAAAAAAGAAAGTATTTTATTTTTGATTGATAGATGATATAATAAAAATCAAATAACATTAAATTTAGTATTTGTATGAAATTATTAGATAAAAGAATTAATAAAAAAGAGCTTCAAAAAATTGCTGATGAAAGGTTTGGAGATTTAGTAAAGGTTGTTGTAGATATTAAAAATGAAATTATGGTAGTTGGTGGTGAACTGCATTCTGATGAAGAAGCAAAATTATTACAAGATCACGGATCTAATCAAAATGATTTATGGGGGATTAATTTATATCCGGCGAATGAAGGAGATAAATTCTTAGAATTTGATTCTCTTATAAATATCAGACCATCTTTAAATAATAGATCTAGAGATGTAATGGATCCAAATATTCGAAAAAAAATTATTGATATTGTAAATAAGCTAATAGAAAAGGGTTAAATTATGCATTTTCAACATACCTCTTTATCTCAAGGAAGGTGGTTTGAATTTTCCTTTATGGAGCAATTAGCCAATATTGGAAGTGAAATTAATCGAATAATTAAAGCAAAAAATGATCAGACGAAGTTTGACTCTGCTGTATTAAGAGCTTTAGAATTGATTGATTTAACCATTCAGGATAAAAAAAGGAAAAATAATATTAAAGAAATTCTAAGAGTTAGAGAAGTTTTTTGCGATATTATTTTTGGAGAAAATCAATACAATACTTCGTTAGATGATCTTAACAAATATTTTTTTTATTTCGCTCTGTTACATCAATTACAAAAATAATTTTATTTGATTAAATAGGGGTTAATTTGCCATTTGTACTTTTTCGAAGAAGCAGGAACTCGAAATGCGAAAGCTAATTTTGGTATAACTTAGAGAATTTCCTGAATTTACTCATGGAGAGGATGGCAAACCTTTACTTTGATTTGTAAAAAAAGGAATTTTAAGGCAAAATATTTAGCTTTGCCGATGTGGCGGAATTGGTAGACGCGATAGATTCAAAATCTATTTTTGCTTGCAAAGTGCTGGTTCGATTCCAGTCATCGGCAACTTTTTTTTTAGAAAATTCATCTGGAAATTTTTTCATGTCTAAAATTTTTAAAAATTTTAAATATATCTTTTTTATTTTTTTTATATTATTTTTTTTTAATATTGCATTAGCAAGCCCAAAAATTGATATGCAAAAAAATACTTTTCAATCAAATCCTCAAAGTAGTGATAAACAAAAGATAAGATTTATTGTAAATCCAATATCTGGCACAAAAAACAAAAAATTCATACTTAAGATAATCCACAAGTATTTAGATAAGAAAAAATATGATTATGAGATTGTCTATACAAAAGCTAAAAAGCATGCAACAGAGCTAAGCTTAGATGCTGCTCACTTAAAATATGCAGCGGTAATAGCTATTGGTGGAGATGGCACTGTAAATGAAGTTGCAAAAGGCCTAGTTGGTTCAAAAACCAAAATGGGGATAATCCCAACAGGATCTGGAAATGGACTAGCTAGACATTTATATATTTCAAAAAATCCTATTAAAGCTGTAAACATCATCAATAACTTTAGATCTACAAAAATGGATAGCATCAAAATAAATGATGAGGTTTTTGTATCTGTTGCTGGAATTGGATTTGATGCACATATAGCTGAAAAATTTTCAAAAGTTAAAAAAAGAGGGTTTTTCTCTTATGCTAATTTAGTTTTAAAAGAATATTTCAGCTTTAAGCCAAAGACTTTTGAAATGATAGTAGATGGGAGAAAAATTGAAAAAAAAGCTCTTCTAATTAGTTTTGCAAATGGCTCTCAATATGGAAATAATATTCAAATAGCACCTAATGCTAAAATTGGTGATGGTAATTTTGAAGTAGCTATTTTAAAAAACCCATCATTCCTTGATAGAATATCTACGCTTTTGAGACTAAGATATGGCTCGATTGATAAATCAAAATATTTTGAATCTTTTAAATGTCGATCACTCAAAATTGATCAAAAAAATTTGATAACGCACATTGATGGTGAGCCTAGAGTTTTTAAAGATGGAATTGAGATCAAACCATTTAAAAAAATAAGCATTTTAGTGCCTTGAAGGAGTACTTAAAAAAAAATATTTTTTTTATTTTTAATAATAAAATTAAATATTTTAAAGTTTCCAATTTATAGCAGGCTTAAAAGAGTTGCTAGTTGGGTCATAAATTATTTTAAAATTATCAGCTTTTTTCATTGCAAAAACAGCTAGCAAAACTGAAGATATTAAAATAGCTACTAGGATAAAATCTCTTACGTTATTGTTTTCTCTAAGGCTTATACCTTTTTTTATAACAAATATTCCAATAGCGTCAGCTATAGCTGTGTTCGCATGGAAATGTAAAACCTGAAGGTTTTTTTGCAATAGAGTTGTTTCATCTCCCCAGGAATACAAAGCTTGAATAGATCCAAAAAAACCTTTTACAAGAGTAATTGGTATCATACAAACATGAAAAACCATATCTGCTAAATAGTTTAATTTAGCTGGAGTGGATATTTTCCAGGATTCTAAATATTTTTTGCTTGTTTGAGTCTCATAAGAGAGTAGAGTATATTTTTTTGCGTTTTGATATAATCTTGTAGTTTTTATCTCTTCTGGAGTAGTAAAAAAGCTTATTATTGATGCGGTTGACATTATATGCCTCCATTTTTAGGGGCTATCATAAAAGTAAAAAATAATTTTAATCAAATATTTTTTATTAAATTTTGGATATAAAATCTTGTCTCTTAATTTTTTTTCTAATATTTTGTTGATTTCACTATTAATTTAAAAGGCATTAAATTTGCATTTTAATTAATATAAAAAGCTGACGTTAATTACCGTAATTGTTATACTGTTCGTAAAATTAAACTAATTATTAAGGTAAGGAATATGCCTGCTGCAGCTAGTTCAATAAGAGATTTTCCAGTTCATCCAACTCCAGTAAAAAAAGATGTTTTGTTAGATGAAAAAACAGATGTAAAAAAATCTACTGATTCTAAAATAAAAATTACAGCAAAAAAAGTTTTTGATGTTTTTAAAGAGATTTATGATTTTATCTATGCAAAAAACCCAGTTACTCAAAAAAGGCAGCTTTGGTTTATTCCAACCTCT
>JAAKFN010000150.1 GCA_011065045.1 Candidatus Anoxychlamydiales bacterium | reverse complement strand
GATAATTAAAAAAACCTCCTATAATAAGATCTGTTTGATTCCAATAATCTAATCCAGCAACAACTCCGGATAATGAAAAGGGGGATGCTAAAGTATAATTACTTGTTTTATAGTGACCATGTAAATAATTTGCTGAAAGATACGGTCTAATTTTTTTTCTCTTGCAAGGACAAAAGCTTTGATAATATCTCAAGATACTTTGCTCAAATCCTAAATCAGATTGAGAATGATTTACTTGATTTAAGATGCTATTAGAAACAAAGCCTATTGAAAGAGCTGTTACTGTAATATTATCAGAATGAGTTAAAAAGGTAAGTTCTACTGTATTTGGTGTGTATGAAATTGTTAAAGCGCCCGCATCTAGTTCATTGGGATTAGTGATTGTAAAAGTTGAGTATTGATTAGTTCTTCCACCATTTGCATTTAAAACTGTATATTGATGGTCAATATCATATTCACCAGATAAAGCAGTAACCTCAATAGTAGATGGATTGTTTATTTGCGCAGTTCCTGTTATAGCTAATTTTGATGAGCCCTCGGTTGGGTCTATTTCAACTTGATAAGTAGAGTTTGCATTTTGTGTATAATTTCCATTAACTTGTATAGTCCCTATTGAATTTCCAGGTTTTACTTTTCCATCCACAACTAAAGGACCTACTGTAGCAGCTCCGCTTAAAGTGCCGGAAGCTCCAACAGTTACAGTAGAAGATTTTATCGATCCATTTACAATTAAAGTTCCATTGTTAATTTGAGTTGTTCCTGTATAATTATTTGTGCTTGTTATAATATAAGTTCCGGCTCCCTCTTTTATAATAGCTCCTTGGCCGCTGATTTGCGCTGAGATTCTTTTTGTACCGCTTGGCTCCAATTTTAGTGTCGCCCCATTCATTAAATAGATACCCATACCATCTGCAGAACCATTTTCCCCACTACTCTTGCCTGTTCCACCAGCTCCTGCTGTGAGAGTTTGATTATTTTCAATATCTGAATCAAAAGTTAAAGTTCCTCCTCTCACAAATACAGCGCCTCCAACTCCAGCTCCACCTCCGCCTCCTACTTGAGGATCCTCAGGTCCTTGTATATCAAGACCTCCCTTTCCACCTCCGAAATTATCGTAAAATTTTCCGCCACTGCCGCCTAGAATATCTGATGCTCCTCCTCCTCCTCCAGTACCTCCATCGCCCCCTTTAATTGCTATACCTCCTCCGCCTCCTCCAGCAAAGCCACCAACTCCAGCGGCAGAACCGGCAAAATTGATATTAGTACCACCACCACCTCCAAAATCTCCTCCACTTTCAGCTGGCGTATCCGGAAAAGAAGTTTGTCCATCTCCTCCTTCAGTTCCACCTCCGTTTTCGTCATCTGCATTTGTATATAAGCCACCACCACCACCACCTCTAGAAAGGATTCCTGCGAATGAACCTTCCCCACCAAGACCGCCTCCGCCTCCGGCTGCGCCCTGCCTTGCTCCATTGCCACCTGTACCACCATTAGCTCCGCATGCAGTAAAGGTTATGTTTTTTAAAGTTACAGTTGCTACATTATTAACAAAAACACCTCCGCCAGCTCCCATTCCACCGCCACCTCCATATGTAGCACTTCCGCCTGGACCTCCTTTAGATATGCAATCGTTCAGTGTTAAATTTTTAATTAATACTATTAATGGTGCAGTTCCACTTTTTTCAATAAAAAATCCTGGATGAGAACCATTGCCATCTATAATGACTTCCTTTCCGCCTAGATTAGATCCATCAATAGTCAGATTTTTGTCAATAATAGGCAGGTGGGTTTTTAATCTAATTAGGTTTGATTGCTTTAAATCAAAAATGATTGTTTCGCCTGCACTAGCATTGTTTAATACTCTCCTTAAAGTACCAGGGCCACTGTTTGCATTACTAGTTACAGTTCCTGCCATTGTGGTATTTCGAAAAAATATCAAAAAGATAATAATCCAAAATTTTTTAGTGAACACTTTTTACCGATACTTTTAAATTTTAATTTAATTTTACTATAATCTTTTTTAATAAAAATTTCTAAAAAAAAAGATGTATTTTTTTATTGTTCATTGAACAAGGACATAGTTTATTGTAAAAATAGTTTTCTTAATGATCTTTTATCAATATCCCTTTGGTTTTGCTTCATTTATTTTAATATTATTGCTAAGCCTTGCTTTTATTATGTCTGAATAAGTTGTACTAATTTCAGATTTAATAAAAAATCTTTCGAATTTTTTTTGAACATAAACCGATAGTGTATAATTATTGCAAGTAGATCTTAATTTATTTAGTTAAAGAAATAAATTAGAAAAAAAGCAAAAAAAAAGGGAAGTTATCTTCCCTTTAAATTTTTAAAAGATTTGATTTAATAAATTAGAAATCAAATCTAGCTGATAGAGTTAAACCATGCAAAAAAGTATCGCCAGGTCTTACTTGCTTGCTATCCACTTCACTAATTTGTGAATAATAGCTCATATAATTTGTATGAGAATATCTTTGAGCTTCATATGCTAAAGATATATTCATATACCATTTATCGTTTGTGAAGTAAGAGTTCCAAGAAAAACCAATTTGAAGCTCTTCAACATCTCTTAAAATCAGTTTTTGTATTTTATCCATTTCAAAACTAACTGCATCTTCATTGCCAAATCCTGAAACATCATTTTCAGCAAACATTAAAGACATTGAGCCTACTAAAAAGAAACTAAAACGCTTGTATAAAATCCATTTAGTGTCTATTCCTAATCTTGGCCCAAATGCCCATGAATCATTTTTTATAAAAATATGTTGAGGCAGAGTATTTTCTTCTAAACTAAAATCATAGGTTTGATAAAACCAATGATTAGAAGCTCCAACTAATGGGGATATAATTAAATGAGTACCTGCGTATAATGGCCTTGATAATTCTAAATCAATTTTATCCAAATTCATTTTCCATCTTGCTCTAACACCATCTGAAGAAATATCATCAAATGAAATGGTTCCAGGTTTTGTTATAAACCAGCTAGAAACAAAGTTTCCCTGCTCTACGGGAGAAGGATGGTATGTTGTTTTTTCTAACTGATGTAGTCTTGTATATTGAGCAAATATTTGCCAGTTGTCATGATTAAAATGAAATCCTAGTCCCACTTTAAATCCTGGCTCATATTCAGATGAAAATTTAATGGCTTTATATCTTTGTGGATCAGATGAAGTAGTTACACTTCTTCCCAAATCTAATTGATCTGAGAGTTTTTGCCAAAAAATGAAGCTAGCTGAAATATTGATGTCTACTCCTCTGCAGATATCAATATTAGCTGGAGCATTATACGCTATTGGTAAAACATCTTCACAGATTTCATATCCCTGTTTATAAGGTTTTTTCATAGATATTTCATAGCAATCATCACACTCATCAATTTTTTTTGATTGGCAGGGATCACAAAAACTAGAAATATCGCTATTTGCAGAAACGCTACTTATACTTGCTATAGCTAGCAAAATCCAAGATATTTTTTTTATAATAATCATATAACAATGCCTCCATCTTTAAATAACAACTTTATATAATTGCATAACTTTATTTCCATAAAAAAATATGTATTTTTTTTATTCGCATCTTACATAGTCGATGAAAAACTTGTCCATCGGTTATCTAACTGCATATAAAAAGGTGTCTTCAAAAATCAATTCTATAACCTAAGTGAACTTCATTTGTAATTCTTTGATGTGTAGAAAAGCTAGCTATATATGATAAGTTTAAAAGAGAACAATTTTTGAATCTATAATCTAAAGCTCCTTTTAATTTTACGCAGTTTTTTGGATTGGTTTGAATTGTATGATCTCTTTTTTCTGATAAAAGTGTTCTAGTAGATGTGAAAAATATTTTTTCCTTTAAT
>JAAKFN010000015.1 GCA_011065045.1 Candidatus Anoxychlamydiales bacterium | reverse complement strand
TTTTTGGAAACGTGAAAAAAGAGCAAGTATTGCTGAAGTAGATTATATCTTTGATTATAAAAATGAAATAATTCCTATTGAAGTAAAAAGTAATCTTGGTTCAACTCTTAAAAGTATGTTTGTATTTTTAGAAAATCATCCTCAATCTTCATATGGTATAAGATTCTCGACTCATAATTATTCTATTCATAATAAAATTGATTCAAGACCTCTTTATGCAGTTGCTAGTTTAGCTAATGAATCTCAAAAAGAACCTTTGCAGTTTTTATGTAAAAAATAAATAGAAGTTTCATGGAGATATCTTTTCGGGGATTGCAATGATAAAAATACAGTATTTTTGTTATTTTGATAAGGTATCTTGAGCCATAAACTTTTCTGCTTTTATCAAATACAAGATAGTGGAATTGGTAGACACAAGGGACTTAAAATCCCATGCGTGCAATCCCGCGAAAGGTTCGAGTCCGGCTTCGAGCATATTCTTAATAAATTTATATAAAATTGTTTTTTTTATCCCCGCTCTTTTTATAAGGCATTTATTATAAACGATTTGCGTGTATGTTGATTGTAAGTACAATGTATGCTATAATGTTTAATATAAGGAGAGGTAGATATGGGCATTATAAAAAAATTAACAAAACATGGAAATAGCTATTCCTTGATAATAGATAAAGCTATTTTAGAATTAATTGGGATTGATAAAACAACATTTTTAGAAATTTCAACTTCAGATGGAGAATCTTTATTATTAAAACCTTTAGAAGAAGAAGAAGAAAAAAAATTTACTAAGTCATTAAAAACAGTAAATAGAAAATACTCTAAAGCTTTAAAAAGATTAGCAAAGTAGATGAAAACATACTTTTTATCATATGAACAAGTTTTATTCATTCATAAAAATCAAATAAAGAATTATGGAGGAATTTATTCTATAAGAGATAAAAATTTGTTAAAATCAGCTATTGCTCAACCTAAAATTACTTTTAAAGGTAAACATTTACATGTAAATGTTTTTCAAATGGCTGCAGCTTACTTGTTTCATATCGTTAACAATCATCCATTTATTGATGGAAATAAAAGAACTGGATTAGTTGCGGCTTTGATTTTTTTAGAAATTAATAATATTGTATTTAATGAATCAAATGAAAAAATAGAAAAAAACGTATTGAAAATTGCTCAAGGAAAAATGGATAAAAATGAGATCTCTATTTGGTTGAAATCTAGATCGAAATAATTTTTTCTGTCACATCAAAATTGTAAGGGACTTAAAATCCCATGCGTGCAATCCAGCGAAAGGTTCGCGTCGGCTTCGAGCATATACTTTCTCAAAGATTTACATCGAAAATCATAATAAATATAAAAGTTTAGTTTTTGAAAATTGTAACGAGTCTTATTTTTTTCACAGGGCTAGTAAGAAGAAATTTGAGGGCGATAATATCCTTTGTCTACTATCTCTAACAAACGCATTGCAATATGACTTGGTATTCTATAACCTGACTCCCAGGCTTGCACGGTTTTTATACTAACATTTAATACATCTGCAAAAACACTTTGAGAATAATGCGCTTTACTACGTATTTTTTTTATGTCTTTAGCGGTATATTGAGAAGGAGGTTTCGGTACTTTTATTTTTCTTGTACGTAATTTTTTCTTGCCTTTTTCATAAGCAACAACTTCTTCTAAACCTTCTTTTAAATCTTCAAATAATTTACTCATATTTTTAATTCTTTTTTTATTTTTTCTATATAAATTTTACACCATTTTTTTTCTTCTGAAGAAAGATCTTCCTTAATATTTTTGGCATAAAGAACTAGTAAATACATTCTTTCTTTTAAAGCAATATCACAATAATAAACTCGAAACCCACCGCTTTTTCCTTTTGAGGAAGATCGCATTCTTGTTTTTCTTATACCTCCTGTTCCCTTTACTAAGGCGCCTTCTTCTGGATCAGAAATTAATGCTAATTCAAATTTTTCGTAATCATTTTGTCGAAGCTTTCTACTCCTAATCAAACTATCTAGTGTTTTAGAAAATTGCGTTGTCTGTATTATTGTTCTTTTCCTCCAAGGCCGGCTACTGCTGTAGATCCAATATGCTCAATAGAAACTTTGCTTTTAACTATTTTTTTAAGTCTTTTTTTCTCTTCTTTGAAAAGAGCTTTGAAGGTTGGATCTGCTTTTGCAAAAATGTATTTTTTCATAATGATAAAATTTCTAATTTCCATATTGAAATTATTTAAATATCAGCTTTATTTGTTCTTTGATTATCGATAGCTGTTACCTGCAAAGCTATGTTATTTGTTTCATATTTGTCTATTACAGGGGTGCATCCCTGATGAACCAGGCTTGTGCATCCCGAAAGAACAATAATAAAGTGATATTATAGGTAATAGCCATTTCATATAAAATTTCCTTTTTTGCAGAAATTAAAGATTAATAATGTTTAGGTTTTGCATCGCGAGAACCACAGTCTGGGCATTTATAACCATTATTATAGAGCTGGTGAATATATTCTTCCACAGTTATTGCATTCCCAGATTTCTTCATCTCCTACCTTCGCTTTCATTTTTATATTCTGAGATGCTTTTTTTAAGAAATAGCCTTGTTCATCACAATAAATATTGTTTAGCGGAATAACAGAATGATCCAAATATAAATAAATCCCATCCTCTCTAAAGGATAAATTTTTATGTGATATATAGGTTTTTTCATTTTTTGTATTTTGTAGATTATAATTATTTTCGGATGTTATTGTATTGGACAAAGCTATTAATTTAGTGGTTAACATAGCATTTAATACTAAAAAAGAAATTATTTTTTTTCATGAAACACGCTCCAAATTTTAAAAAGTTCGCTATATATTTGTTAAAATTTGTTTTTATCTCAAGTCTTTTGCTGTCTTTACTTTGGTTCAATGCAAGAGAAGCAAACTTTAACTTAAACAAGTTATCTAGAAAAGACAAAAAGGACTTGAATGTTTTTTTAGAATATCTCTTGTTAAGAGAAGAAGGAATTTATGTTCTTTTTGGAAGTAAACCTATTGTCTCGTCCAACCTATGTATAATTTCAAGAGAAAGATTGAGAAAAAATTATGAAAATATTCCTGCTACAATTAAAGAAAAAGCAAATCGTTGCAAAATAAAATTGAAATTCGAAATCGAAGGGTGGGAAAAAGTTCAAAAACATTTTAAAGTCAAAGATAAGTATTTACTATTCTTTAAAAAGCATGAAGAAGAAGGAATAGCAGATGTATATTTTGTAAATAAAGCAAACTTGATATCTGTTTTAAACGAATATTACGATATATTTAAAAAAAGAATCGATTTTGATTTCGATCCATTAACTATAATTAATGAATTTAACGAAGATAATTCAAAATTTTGGTCTTTAGTAAAAAAAGATATTGTTTTACAAGGATTAATTTTTGGATATGGTAAAACTAATTCGTTATTATTTGAACAATGGTTAAAAACAGATCAAACAAACAAACAAACAATTGTAAATCTCGGATTTTCTATCGCGAATAATCATATAATGGATGCTAATATAAAAGTTAGCTATAAAGACTTTCCTCTTCCTGTATTTAGAAGCTTTCCTAATGATCTAACTTTAGAAAAATATAAGAAGGAAAGACAGAAAATAATTACTTTATATAGGGGAAGAGATCCTTTAAAAGTAACTCTTGAAAGGTTATGCGAATAATTTAAAGGTTGTGAAAAAAAATCTTGTTTAAATCCTATATTTTTTTAATATCTGAAAATCATTTTACAAAAAATCATAAATAGTCGATTGTCCTTAGATCTTTTTTGGAGGTGCTATCATTTGTTTTCTAATATTATAGATTATTTCCAGCAATTTAAAAAAAATAATCTTGTTTATTTTTATAAAAAATGTTTTAATTTATATAAAATTTATTAGAAAGAAGGAGAAAAATCATGAAAATTTCAAAAATATTAGTCTTGTTATTTTTATTTATATGTTCCAGTTTTTGTGCTGAAGCTTATATAAAAAAAGATGCTTTGTTTACTTCTTATACAGAAGAAGTTCCTATAAAATGTTCAACATGTGGTGATTGGTACTATACTTCATCAGGACATACATGTAGTAAATAAAAAACAAATAATCTGAAAAAAGATAAAATCCTTCATTAAATTTGATTAATGAAATAAGGTAGATTGCTTTAGTCATTGATAAGTTTAAACTATTGTCCCGTTTCTAAAGAACATTAATAAAAAGTTTTTTTTCATTTGACATATTCTTTTATTAAATTTAAATTATTAGATTATGAAAAAATTTACTTTAAAATATCATTTAAACCGTCATTGCCTTCAAAAGGCATAATAATAAATTCAAATAATCCACATTATCTTTTTTATAAACAAACAAAAAAGGAAAGTAATGAAAAAAAATATTAATGATATTATTAGTGGCACGTTTTTAATAGCAGGTACGCTAATTGGAGCAGGTATGTTGGGAATACCGAGTGTAACAGGGCAAACAGGATTTTTACCAGCTATAGTAATTTCGGTAGCTATTTGGTTATACATGCTGTTTTCGGGTTGGTTATTTTTAGAAGCAACTCTTTGGATGCATAAAGATGCAAATATTTTATCAATGACGAAAAGATTTTTAGGAAATAAAGGAAAATTATTAGCTGGTTTAACATTTATATTTTTATATTATTGCTTAATGATTGCATATATTGATGCTGGAGCCCCTTTATTTATGTCTTTTGTTAATGCTTTTCTTGGTATTAAAATAACAGGCTGGATGACTTATGCTATTTTTACGTTAATAATTGGTGTTATAATAGGTTTTGGGATTCATGTTATTGATAAAATCAATTATATTTTGGTTATCGTCTTGGTTATTACTTATGTTCTTTTAGTTTCAGGGCAACTGCCAGATATTGAATTTACTAAGCTTACTTATCAAAATTGGTCTTTAACTCCTTTTGCCGCTCCGATTTTGTTTGCTTCTTTTGGCTATCACAATATTATTCCTTCTTTAACGTTTCACTTTAAAGAAAATGCTAAAACAATGAGATATTCAATTTTTTTTGGGTCTTTCCTTGCGTTAATAATATATCTGTTTTGGCAATTAACAATAATTGGAATTGTTCCCACAAATGAACTTGAAACAATATATCGGGAGGGTGGACCTATTACTCAAACTATACAAATACTTTCTCAGAAGCAATGGATACGAAATTGTATTAAATTATTCGGAATATCCGCATTAGCAACTTCTTTTTTAGGAGTGTCTTTTTCCGTGATAGATTTTTTAGGCGATGGTTTAAATTTAAAAAGAACAGGAAAACACCGTTTCGTTTTAGTCTTATTAACATTAATTCCTCCTTTTATTATAACTTCTTATAATCCTTCCATTTTTTTACTTTCTTTTGGTCTTGCTGGAGGTTTTGGGGAAGCTTTTCTGAACGGTATTTTACCGGCATGGCTTGTTTGGATTGGTAGATATAAAAATAAATTAAAATCTAAACATATGCTGATTGGTGGAAAAATTATGCTTGGAATAATTATATTGATAGGTTTGATTGTTATGGGGATAGAAATAAAAATATTATTACATCATTGATAGTTTTTTGTAAGGATAAGAAAGCATAGGATCTAACAAAGGCATTTTTATGTTATTTTATCTTTTGAGATTATTTTGAATATACAAGCGCTTTTTGTATAGCTTTTCCTAAAAGAAGCTCAAGACCATAGCCAATCACTACACCAAAAATTAAACCCGCCCAGCTAGCTATTACAAGGCCTATAAGACCCCCAGTTAGAACGGCCAATGATTTGGATAAGAATCTTGATGATTCAAGATACCTTTTAAAATTATTTTTTACACGTTTCATTTTATGCTCCATTATTATTTAGTTTGTTATGTGTATTTAAAGATTTTTGTTATTACCATAACTAATTATATAAAAATTTTTATTATAAATCAATAGTAATATAAATTTTAATTTACATGCAATAAACTGATAATTAGCAGGTTATGATTTGGTGCTATTAGTTAATTTGTTTAAAAACCTAGCTAATAAGAGCAGGGTTAAACTTGCTATAATAGCTAAAGCAGCTAAGCTGCTGAAACTCAGCAAGAAGTGGTAGTTTGTGTCTAGGGGATTTACTGAAGAAGTTTTACTGATTGAGAATTTTGAAAAGATATTAGAAAAGGTGGCTGCAACCCCAACTAACATGATCCAGATACCCATCATAACGCCCTGTAGCCTATGAGGGATTAGTTTGCCTATCATAGCAAAGCCTATAGGGGCAATGAGTATTTCTCCAAGCCCCTGAAGAACGTAGCTAGCTGCTACAAAAGAAAAGTTCACATATCCGTTTTTATTAGCGAAGATTATCCCTAGAGGAAGAAGTATGAATGCTAAGGATATAGAAAATAATGATGCTAAGAATTGATTTGTAATCGTGACATTAAAGCCCTTGGAACGTAAGTATTTAAATAATGCGACTAAAATAGGTGCAGATATAAGTACTGTGAGAGAGGCTATATTTATTGTCCATTGAGGGGGAAATAACTTTCCAAATATGGTTCTATTTACGTTGTTCTCAATAAACAGCATAAGACCCATTGGAGCCATCAGATATAAGATCCAAAAAACTAAACTCATGAACATAAAAATAAAATAAGCCCATAGCTTTTTTTGAGCTATTTTATCTTTTTGTTTTATAGCTAAATAGGCAACAAAGCCAATCATTAAAATACCAATGAAAAGTATTAATTTATTGCTAAAATTTGAGTTAAGGATTAGCCAATTAGAAGCTATGATTTGCAAGCAAATAAAAAGAAGACCCGAGATAAAATATATTAGTTTTTTCCTTTTAGATAATGCTGAGTGAATTGTATCGTGATCTTTTAATAACCTCCATTTCAAAAACATAAATGAAATCGGAATGATATTTGAAATGGCTGCTATGATAAATAATAGATCATATCTATTGATAATTTCAAAAAACCCACCAATTGATACTCCAATTATTACTCCAATATTCATAGCTATATAGTTATATAGAAAAGCACTTTCTCTAGAATTATCATCTGGATGGAAAAATTGAGTGAGTATGCAATTAATGCATACTAAATTAAACCCAGTTCCAACCATAAAAATAGAAAGTCCCCAAGATAGGTTATAAAATGAAAGTAAACTACATCCGATGGTTTGTAGGCTAAGTCCTATTAGAAGTGATATTCTATGAGAGAAAAATCTTCCTGTAAAAAATCCTCCGATTATTTGGAAAGAAAAATGAAAAGCTAAAAAAGTGGAGGTAATACTAGTGGCTGCAGTAGGCTCAAATTTGAGGCTATTAGTAATAAATAACACTAAAGAGGAATATAAAATGCCATAAGTTGCTAAGCTAGATAGAAGTATAAAAAATATTATAATTTTAGCTTGTTTAGTTTCCTTTAATGAAAAAATCATTTTAACCTCTAGATTTCTATATATATAAATTTATTTAAAATAAGTATTATTATTTTTTCTTCTTTAAATTTAAAAGTAGTTGTTATTTATCAAAGATTTACACAAATCAAAATAAAGATTTACTAACTGTTTTAATCACTAAAGTAAAATTAAAACTTTAATTAAATAATGATATATTTTTTTATAATAAAAATAATAAATATTTTATTGTAATAAAATTTTATTTATGGTATTGTTTAATTCCCCTTTAATTAATAATATTAAGTACAACAAAAGGCTGAAAGTATGAAAACAAATATAAATAATAAAAATTTTATTAAAAACAATTCCTTAACGTCCAAAAATGCTTCAAAAGCTTTAAAAAATGAGTTAATTCAAAAAGCTATACAGAATGGAGAAATTAAAATTAAAGATGTTTCAAATATCTCAAATTATGGGCTAGATGCATTAAATTATCCTTCAATTCAAAAATGTATGTTGAAAAAAATGAGTAAATTAAGCATTTTTTTTACTAAATTTTCAATACAAAGAATATTGAAGATTAAAACAAAAAATGAATTGGATATTTTACTTAAAGAAGCACAAAAAATGATTAAAAAATCACTTTTATCATTCCTTTTAGTTCCAACTGATCTACATGATGAAATACATTCGCTGAAAAAACAACTATTAGTTGTTTAGTTAAAGTGACTTTAAGTTAAAATAGGACAATTTATGAAAGAAGATAAATATTTAAATCTTTTAAAAGATAAATTCAGATTATTTCCAAAGGAAATCTTTGCTTTTAATAGAAAGATGGGAGTTGAGCTGGAGTTTCAAATAGCTCCCTTAGATGGAAAAGAGCCAAAAATAGATGTTTTAAAAAACCTTTTAAATGAAATGCTTCCCGAGTTTGGGTTTGAAGCAATAGAGAGTGATAATGACGGAAATACTATAAAAGGCGGAAAAGATGGAGATTTAATAAGCTATGAATGTAGCTATTCAATGCTTGAAATTAGTATTGCCCCTCATTTAAATATCCATGATATTTCAAAAAAATCTAACTATTATATCAATAAAATCCAAAATTTTTTAAAAAAATATAATTTAACTCTTTTACCTTTAGGCATCAATCCATTTGATTGGGGTACAAAGACACCTTTTATGAATACTGATTATTTGATAACTTTAAATTATTTATTCGATGACTTTAAATTAAAGAGAAAATACAGTTTTAACAATACAACAACATTTATCAGCGCTACTCAAGTGCATTTAGATTTGAGCTTGGATGAGCTGCCGAAGTATATTAATTTACTTAATAAATTAGGATGGGTAAAAGCTCTTTTATTTGCGAATAGTCCAAATGTAATAAATAAAAATGAAAAGTGTAACTCTCTAAGAGATGTTCTTTGGAGAGACTGCGCTCTTGCATATAATGCTACAAATGTTGGAGAGAGAAAGAATAATTTTAATACTTATGAAGAGGTTTTTTTAGATACTTTAGAAAACTCAATTTATTATGTAAAAAGAGACGATCAAAGTATTTATTTTCAACCAAGAGTTCTTAAAGAATTTTTACAATCTAAAAATATTTTGGGATGGCAGATTGAAGATGGTAAAAAACTACAAGTTGAATTTACTCCTCAAGATTCAGATATTCAATTCTCTAGACCTTATAACTCAATTGTAATAACTACTAAAGGTACTGTTGAAATTAGAAGCGAATGTTCTCAGCCTTTTGAGGATTCTATGTCTCATTTAGCTTTTCATGTGGGTATAATCAATAATATAGAAAAAATACAAAAGCATATTTTATCTATAGAAGAAAAAATACAAAATTATTCTTATAAAGAGCTTAGAGAAAAGGCTATCTATGAAGATTATGATATGCAAAAATATATGAGCTTTAACATAGAAAAATACGCATATGAGCTACTGCTTTTAATAAAAGAGGGATTGACAATTAGAAATAAACAAGAAGAGAGTTATTTAGATTGTTTATTTGAAAGATTAAAAAACAGATCAAATCCAGCAATTGAATGGATGGATAAACTTGATAGGGGATATACTCCTATTGAAATTGTTATTGCAAATCTTTTGCAAGAAGAGGCGGTGTGTTTATGAAAAATAAGTTATTAATTGGCATCACAACAAGTAAAAGAGAAGTTAATGTAAATTTTTCTAAACAAGAAATCTTTTATATCAGCAAGGCTTTTAATGATTTATTAAAGGATTTTGATCATGTTATTCCGGTATTTTTATCATCTGATACAGATGCTAATCACAGCAAAGAGATTATAGAAAAACTAGATGGTTTAATCTTGACATCCGGAGAAGATATAGATCCAAGTATATATAATGCTAAAAATTTAATTAATTACGATGAAAATATTAAAGATGCAGGGTTTGCTCATAATCGACCAATGTTGTGTGCTCCTAACAAAAGAAGAGATCTATTTGAGATAAGTTTATATAAAGCTGCTAAAGAAAAGAATATCCCTGTTTTAGGTATTTGTAGGGGAATGCAGATAATAAATGTTGCTGAAGGAGGGACCCTTCATCAAGAGATTCCAACAACAGATATTTCTCATTTTATAGAAAAAGATGCTTGGATTCATTATCACCCAATTAGTGTAAAATCAGATACTAAGCTTTTTGATATTTTTAAAACAAATACCTACTCAGTAAGTTCGGTGCATCACCAAGCAGTCGATAAACTAGGAGAGAGCTTAGTAGCTTCAGCTCTAGCAGACGATGGCATAATAGAAATCATTGAGCATGAGAATCATAATTTTATTATGGGGTTGCAAGGACATATTGAAAAAATTACAAATAATTTTCCTTTATATAATAAAGTAATTGAAGCTTTCATTGAGGAAGCTCATGAAAGGAGGTAATTTTTAATGAATATTTCTGAGTTCATAAAAGATGTTCCCGTTTACCAAGAGTTATATGGTTCTTTATTAGATCCTAACCTAACTCTTAATGATTTAAAAAAACTCCCAGAGCTATCAAAAAAACATGTTTCTAAAAACTTTCCAAATAATTGGATGACAACCGGTTTAAAAAAAGCAGTCGATGAAGAGGATTATGAGTTCATGACAACATCTGGTACTACAGATGATAGAATGATGTTGATTCGTCCTAAAAATTGGTGGTTTGAGGTTGAAAAAAGATTATACTCTTACTTGAAAAAAATTATACCTGAATATACAGATATGCAGAGTAAAGCTATTTTAACAACGGCCGTTTGTTCAAATACTCTTTGTTATAAAGAAGTTCCTCCTTTTGAAAAACGTATAGTAAATGGAATTTTGCATTTAAATATTACTCAAGATCCCAATAAATGGACAAAAGAAGATATTCAAAGAATGGTTGATGAAATAGATGAATTTAAACCTCAATGCTTTCAAGCAGATCCAGTTTATCTCTCAGTCTTTTTTAAACTACTAAAAAAATACAATGTTAAACTACCTGATTATAAACCAAAGTGTTTGATATTGACATATGAGTTTTGTCCTAAAAAATGCTTAGAAATAATTAGATCTTTTTGGGATATACCAATTCATAGTATTTATGGAACAACAGAAGTTGGTTTTATATTTTATCAATGCTCTAAGGGTAATTTTCATTGGATGGATGATGAGACTTATTTAAATTTTAAACCAATTGAAAACAAACCCAATGTTTTTGAACTTTTAGTCACATCATTTAGAAATCCTTATATGCCTTTTATGAAGTATAATACTAGAGATTTAGTATATTTAGATCCTGATTCAAAATGTAGCTGCTCAGATTCAAATCTTTTTATTAAACAATTTATGGGACGGTCAAAAGATATTACTTACTCAGCTTCTAACAAAGTAATAACTCTTGGAGATATTGATAATCAATTATCAAAACTAGAGAATAATATATTAGCATATAAATTGGACTTTAATTACGATAAAAAGCTGATTTTTAGATTTACGAGCTTTGATGATAAAGACTTGAAATCAGATCAATTAAATGAGATAAAAACGACCTTAAATGATTTATATGAAAATCTATATGAAATAGAACTTATTCGTGAAGAGGAAATCCTACCTGCTCCCTCTGGAAAATTTGATATAATAGAGAGAAAATCATTATGAAAAATTTTAGAGAAGATTTTCCAATATTTAAAAAAGGATTTGATCCTAACGGTATTATTTATTTCGATAGCGCTTCTACTACTTTAAAACCTCAAAAAGTAATTTCTAGAATAACACAATTTTATGAATATGAAACCTCTAATGTTTCAAGAGGTAATCACTTCTTATCTGAGAGAAATACTCAAGCAATAGAAGATGTTAGAGCTAAAACAGCATCATTTATTAAAGCTCAAAGCAATGAAATTTTATTCACTTCTAACTGCACAGATGCGATTAACTTAGTAGCTAACTGTTTGGATTTTAGTGATAAAGATGAAGTTATAGTCTCAATTATGGAGCATCACTCCAATTATCTTCCATGGCTTCAAAAGGCAAATGTTAAAATTGTACAACTAGATAAAAATGGTTTGATCGACTTAAAACATCTAGAAGAGCTAATAACAGATAAAACTAAACTTATTGCATTTAGTTATGCTTCAAACATAACAGGGAATATTCAACCAGTCGAAGAAATCATAAAATTAGCAAAGAAAAATAATATCCTGACTCTTATTGATGCGGCACAAATTATGAGCCATAACCCAATTGATATGAGGAAATTGGATTGTGATTTTCTAGCTTTTTCAGCTCACAAGATGTTTGGTCCCTCTGGACTTGGAATATTATATGTAAAAAAAGAACGTCAAGATCTTCTTCGTCCAATTAAATTCGGTGGAGGGATGGTAAACAAGGTAGAATTAGATGAGATAACCCTGCAAGATTTTCCATATTCTTTTGAAGCAGGAACTCCCAACATAGAAGGAATATTAGGTTTTGGTGCTGCAATAGATTATATAGTCGAAAAAGGATTTGATTCAATGCAGGAGCATTTAAATTTATTAGAAAAATATTTTAGAAATGCACTATCTAAGCTAGATTTTATCGATCTTTTATTAATCGCTCCAACTAAGCATTTACCAATTTTCACAATAGTTATAAAAAATCCAAAGGTAGACATCAAAGATTTAACTCAGATGTTTTCTGATAGCTACAACATTATGGTCAGAGGTGGCTTTCATTGTTGTCAGCTGCTATTTAATCAATTGAATCTTACAGGAGGCATTCGCGCCTCTTTACATATTTATAATACTAAAGAAGATATAGATAAATTTATTCAGGTGCTAGGAAAGTTGAGAGCCTTTTTCTAATATAAATTGGTAGTTATTTTTTTAGATCTATTTGTTTAATTTGATTGGCAAGAGGACTTTTTTTCTTTGGGTGCTCAAATCTTAATATTATAAAGGTAATTAAAGATCCAAATAAAATGAAGAATATTAAAACTATTATTGAATAAAATATATGAAAATGAACTAAATTTAAGGCCATTATACACATAAATATCAATAGAATATAGTCACATCCTAGATAAAAAAAGCTTTGGCTAACTCTTTTTTTAGGATCAGTCATTATTTTTCCTATGTTTATATTTAATTCAGGAAGCCATTCATTGCTTTTTTCAAGTTTTATCTCTTCGATAACAACACCATAGAAATATGTTTGGTAAATTAAAATATCTATAAACCACAATAATGTAATTCCCCACATTGTTATGAACTCTATGAAAATTGCAATATAAAAAGGAGAAACGGGCAGATTTCCAGCCTTTTGTGAAAATAAAAATCCCATACCTATTAAAGAGGCTATTAACCAGGTAAATGTAACTTTTTTATAACTATCTTGAATTCGACTATAAAAATTTTTTAAAGAGTTAAGAAGAGCATATAATCCAAAATTTATAGATTTTCTAGTTTCATCTATTGGATCAATGATAAATTCTGTGTCAGGACTTTCCTGTCCCTCATATTCTAAATCATCTTTTTCTAGCATGGAGCATTGCCTCTAAAACTGATAGTTCATTTGTAAAAGCTTTAACAAACATTAATCTTGAAAAATATAAAAATATAACAACTCCGATAGTCACAAATGCTATTGAAAAACCAACATTATATTGTATTAGATAAGTAAATAAAGCAAATTCCAGTATTAAAAATAAAATTGTATTAGAACCTACATAAAAAATATTTTTTGATTTTAACATTGTTTTATGTGAAAAACAAAGATGCTGATGATGTACTTGTGGAAGCCAAGTATATTTTTTTTCTAATTTTGTAGCTTCAAAATGATTAATATTTAAGAATTTTTCTTGAATAATAATATCTTCATACCAAAAAAAACAATTTCCTATAATTCCAATAAAACAGATGATTATTACAGATAACATACGATCTATTGGAATGCTCTCTTCAGCAGAAAAAATGATACCAATAGCTGCAAAAATTATCAAAAGCCAATATGCTGCTTGCGTTTTATATTTTGACTGTAAGACTGTATAATGTTTTTCGTTTTCAACAATCTTGGTATAAGCTCCATAAATAAATAAATCGTCTTTATTTGATTTTTTTTTGTTTTTTTTCATATTAAAATAAAATAATTACCTTTATTTTATCTATAAAACAAAAAAAAATATGTGTCAATATATGTGCTGAGTTATTTAACTAAAGAAATTAAATGTTTAGTAAGTAAAGCTAATTTTTTCTCATCTTGGAGAAGAGAACCATAAGAAGTTCTTTCTTTGACTTTATTAGAATATTTTAGAAATGATTCTAAAAAAATACCCATAATTGGGTTAACTTCAAGTATGTAGATTTTTCCATCTTCCTTGGATCGAATCATATCGACAATTGTTGTATCAATATCAATTATTTTTGTAGCTTTTAAAGCTATCTCTTCAAATTCTTTTGAAGGAATATCTGATATCAGATGTCCCCCAGAGCTAATATTTGTTTTAAAAGAATGTATGTTTTTTCCTCTACAATAACACCATATGACTTTATTTTTGAAAATCTCCACTCTATAATCATGCTCATCAAAATCAATGAATTTTTCAATATAATAACTCTTATATGAATCCTTTGTAGCTTCCACAAAGTCTTTGAATTGCTCTAAATCATCAAATTTAATTATTCCCTTGCCCCCATGGTTGCCTGTTGGCTTTATTATTATTATTTTCCATTTATCAAAGATATCTTTTGCTAATATAGGTGCATTTTTGGGGTTAACTAACATTGCTGGAGGAACATTAATGCCATTTTTTGTTAATAGTAAGTTAGTTATGAATTTGTCTTTTGCTGTATTAAATGCTCTAGATGTATTTATTGTTTTTACCCCAGAGAGTTCCAAAGCTTGTAAAATCTCATTTTGATATTCAGAGAATTCATCCATGTTCATATGATAAAAAGCATCTACAGATGACAAATCAAAGCCATCTTGTGTATAAACTCGTCCATTCAATGAGTAGCACTCTCTCATATCAAAATTATTTATAACTTTTATGTTTTCATTTTCTAAAAGAGTTTTTAGTTTCTCTTGAATGATGTCTCCACCATCGTTTCTGTACATCCATAAAGCTATTGTTTTATGTTTCATAACTTTCCCTCTTTTTTACTTATTTTACTAGTTTATCTATTTTTTTTCTATTGAAGGAAAAAAATAAATTTTCTTATAATCTTTCAAAAGAATTAGTTGGTAGATTTATTAAATAATAAGTCGAAAAATATATGTTTTTTTTAGAAATATAATCAGGACAATCATTATTGACTTATGCAATACAGCTTTGATTATCTCTATCTTGACATAAATTAATATTTTAATTAGAACTGGATGCTTCTTGAATTTAACCCTGGAGGCATTCAATGAAGAAACTTTTAATTATGATGTTATGTATGTTTTCTATGTATAATGTTTTTGCAAATTCTAAATCGGATATTGATTGGAATAAGAAAAATAGTATTGCTTGTGAATCTTGTGAAAAATATTTGAAAAATCATTATTTTTCTTTAGATAATTTGGTAGTAGAAAAGGAACAATTATATGTGAGTCTTGATGGGAAAACAGTTCCTATTTATGCAATGTATAAGGACGAAAATGGTTATTTTATTAAAACTTGGTTAGATCTTGATAATGATTATTGTCCAAGTTGTGGAGATAAATCCTGGATCGAAATATATGGATGTTGTTCGAACCGACCGAGTAAATGTAGCATGTCTTGTCAAAATAAATACTAAGCGCTATTCTAGTTAAGAACATTAAAATTAATATGATAAAAGTAGCAAGTATTTTATTGCCGTTCTTTATTTGTAATTTCTCAATTCTATGTGCTATTGATCTTAAAAAAAACCGTTTTGAATGGGAAAATGTATATAATCAAATTTCAAATGAGCAAAAAGATAAATTAGAAAAATGTGCCGAATATCTTATAAAAAAAGATACGTTGGGGTATGTATTATTTGGAAATAAACCGGTATTTATGGCCGGTTTTTTTGATCCTTTAACTTCCCATCATTCAATGTTTTCCCCAAATATTAAAGAAACAGTTATGACAAGAATAATGATCGATATTCTTGAAGAAGCAAATTTAATTGGAAATAATCCAAATAGTAATTTTCTCATTCAGGTTCAATATAAAAAATTCCAAGATAAAAAAAATACATATAGTTATGTTCTATTCATTAATAAAAAAGCTTTTATTGCAACAGTAAATAAAAAATTATTATTATTTCAGTATGTATTGGGTCCTAATGTAACAGCAGAAAAATTATTAGAAAAAGTTGCAAGTCCTAATGAAACCCTCTTTAGTGCATTAAATAATGATGTGACATTGGTAGGCATAGTTTTAGGATATGGAAGTTATAATGGATGTTTCGGTTCTTATCTCTCAAGAATAGATAAATTTCTTGAACATAATAATGAAAATCTTCCCTTGATAAGTAGAAAAATAATTTTTACAAAGAAATATCAAGATAAAAGTAAATTTTTTCAGAAATATAATGAAAAATTTATGAAACAAAACATCTTTCCAAGTTTTGGTTATTTGAGCTTAAAGGAGGAATATAATGATTTAGTAAAAAGATGTATTATTTCAAAAACTCTTTCCGATCAAACTGAACCTAATTTTCCTTATTTTGGATGTGAGCTAATGGAAGAGACAGATAAAATTATCAAAAAATATAAAAAAACTCAAAAGGATCTGCAAAAAGTAATATCTTCAAAAAATCTATTAGAGATGATTTTTGCTAGATTTGCCGGGAAAGATCAGTTAGAAGTTAAAGAAGGTTTACAGAAAAAAAATCAAAGCATTAAATATAAGGAAAAAAAAGATTACTCAGATCTACTCTCTCAAATGTTTTTGCAATCTTTTGAAAAATATTTCGATAATGATAAAACGTTTATTCAGGCTTTTATAGATGGTTTGAAAATGAAAGAGTCTGAAGAAAGTAAAATATGTGATCGTATTATGAATCAAAAAAAAATATCTAAACAAATAAAAGCAAAGGAGAATTTAAATTTTTCAGATCAATTTTTTGAAAAATTAAACAAAGAGGGAAATTCACAAGAAATCGTTGCCAAAAAGTTAAACTATAAGATTCTTCAAACAGGACAAGGTAAAGCAATAACTGATACAAAGAATGTTGTATCAGTATTTTATAAATTATCCAGGATAGATAAAAAGCCTTTCAATGCTGAAAATGCTATAGGTGTAAAAATAAAAGAACCCTTATCTAATTTCATGCCGGGAATAGCCAAAGCATTAATAGGTATGAAAAAAAATGAAAAAAGAAAGATCTTTATTCATCCCTCATATGGCTACGGAGAAAAAACAACTTTAGATCCAAATATTGCATTAATTGCAGAGATTGAGCTTATAGATTTTGAAAAAGATGAAACAATACAAGAAAATAGTATCGAACCACATTTATTAAAAGCAGAAAAATTTAATCTTCTAAAGCTTCAAGATAATGATAGAAAAAACACAATATTTAGTGGTAATTTTCTAGGCAGGAAAAACGGAGAATATATTAGAAAAAAAAATAGCAACTTTTCATTGGAAAGAATTATTAAAAATCTTCAAAATCCCAGAAAAAATAAAGTGGATTTGGAGAATGATAATATCCAAATGGAAATTAGAAATTTATATTGGTTAATTTATCAGGATTAAAAAAAAACATTCAAATATTGTTTAGCAAATCTGTAAATAAACAATATTTGAATATAATAATACTTGCTAATTATTAATTAGACCTAATATAATCATTCATATTAAAACTTTTTATTTAATTATGGCGTTAATAGTAGAAAACTCTCTTATTTCATCTTTTATAGATAAAAGAATTATTTGTGGTGATTTAAGAGTAGAAGAAAGTAAATGCTCTGAAATTTCAAGATCGGCATTTAAAGTAGCAGGCGTTTCTATTTCAGCGCTTGGAAGAATACCTTTTGTGCCAGTTAGTTTGAAATTAAAAAGTTTGGGATTTTTTCGTTATTTTCTAGCTGCTGGAAATACAGTGGGTTTTTGGGTTGTTGGAAGTTGGTCTATTTTAAATGTTATAGATGAGTTCACTCAGCCTTTAACAAAAGAAGAAAAAATATTGTTAGAAAATCACTTAAGCACTTTAGCTAAAACCGTATCAATTGCCTCATCTCTTGTTTTAAGTATTACTTCTAAAAGTGTTACCGCATATATAGCTTATACTTATAATAATGAAAATATATTGATGCCAATAGCAGTTATGCTCTCAGATACAAGCTTTCCCTTTTACTCCTCTTTATTAAGTACAAGAAAACTTCTTGAAAAACGATCTTTTTCTGAAATTGAAAAAAAAATCAATTTAATGAGATATGAAATTATAGAGTTAATAGAAAGCAACAGATCCTTATTTGTTAGTAAGAATAAAAGTGAAAAAGAAGATTCTTTAACTTTATTTAATAGAATAAAATTTAGAGCATCAAAAGATGAAAGATTAAAAGAATTTTTGCCAATAATATTTCAAAAAAATCCTGAGGTTGAACAAACAAAAATTGAGAAATATGGAAAAAACTTTTTCGGCTTAAATGGAGTTCATCTTACTCTTAGTCATATGGCTTTCTTAGGTATTATATCTTATGTAGGAGGACAACTTCTAACGTCATCTTCTGTTGGAGGCGTCATAGCCGCAACTCTTACTATAGGTTCTAATGTATACCTGGAAGGAACATCTCTTGTAAAAACAGCAAAAAGAGCTTTTGGAGGATTATATAATCTTTTTACATGTCGTAGAAGACCAGCTTTATCTAAACAGCTTAGTCCAAAGCTTACATTTGCTTTGAGTGCTATTGGATTATTGACTTCTATTCATTCCTGGGGACCTAATGTGCAGGTAGCAGATGACTATATCGAACAAAAGGGATTTAAAGCATATATGGAAATTGTAAGTACTATGGCAATAGTTCTTTTAGTTTCAACTGCAATGCTAGATATTATTGATGGAATTGTTGAGAAAAAGATTGATAAATTAGGTACTAAAGAAGAAAAAGAGATATTAGAAATAGATAGAAAAATGAAGAGATTAGTAAATGTCATTGATAAAAGCCCACTGATAGAATTTGTGAAATTTGCTAAAATTATTCCTAAAGAAACTCTTGATGAAGTTCAAAAAAAATGCAATGTTACTCAAAGTGAATTGGATCATTATATTCAGGAATATTATAGGGGTTTGGATGAAAAAAAATTATCTAAAGAAGAAGAGCTTAGTCCTTTTGTCTAGCAGTAAAATTCTATATTCTTATCAAAAACATTTTCCTAGAATGAAGTGTTTGATAGTCGTAGACATAGTATCCCTTTCAAAAAAAGTTCCTACAATTATGTCAGGATTTGATTATGTTCATGGTTTGCAAGGGTAACTCCAAGAACTTATGAGGAAACTATCGAAGCTTTAGAAAAAGCGCACTATGATGTTTTACAAGAAATTGGTGTGCCAAATATGTCGAACACATTTATTTGAATTCTCAAACCAAATGATTTATGAGAAAATTATTTCCTTTTATTTATTAAAATTTTGAGTATTCAAATAGATTCTTAATCGTTTTCACAACTCTTCAAAAAATTATTGTTATCTTTTCCTTACAAAATATCCTTCATTACATATTGTTTTTTTTCTAACTATTTCAGGAGGACGTTATGTTCCGATTATTTTCAATTTTTTATATATTTTTTTCTGTTTTATCATTCATAAACCCTCTATCAGCCTATCAAAAGGAAGATAATCCTAAGGAAGTTATTCTTATATCTATACCAGAACAAATATCAAGCCATTATAAATCATCGGATTTTTTAATAGGAGATATAGTCAATCCATTAAGCGGAAGTCTTAGTTTATCCAATACAGAAGGGATTTTCTTTTAGAAATTTACAATATAGGTTATTTTTGCTAGGGAATATCCATGCAATCAATTTTGCAAGATGCTTGTTGCGCAAATTCCATAGGGATGCAACTACTTTGTTTTTACATTCCTATATTTAAAGTTGCCAAAAAAAAAATATTATTAAATAATCCCTTAACAAAAAATCGGGAGATGATCATGTTAAAAAAAATGTTTTTTTATTTATTTATTGTGTTATTCGTTTTTTCATTAAGTCCTTCTATAGCCCGAGAAAAGTTTCAAGTAAATCAAAATTGGAAAGTAAAATCTCTTGAAAAAACTCGAGATATTCGACGGTTGAATATACCTTTTGAATATACTCAATTTTATAAAGTAGAGCTAAACAATGATAAAGGAGAGAAATTTTCTGTTATATTATGTAAATCTTCCGATGATTGGATAGAAGAAGCTGAAGAACACAAAAAAATCGAAAAAATCGATAGAGCAACTGCTGGAGCAGAGGGAATAATTGCTGCAGCTGAACTAGCTACTGGTAATGTTGTGATGGGAACTGTAACAGCTGCAAAGGGAGTTGTTGACCTAATTAAGGCAGAGAAGGAATCTGAAGCTGCAGAAAAATGTTATGAAATAGCAAAAAAAGAAAAAGAAAAAGAGGAAGAAGAGGAAAACAAAAATAAATAGGTGAAAATTATGTTAGAAAAATATATAAGTATAATTTTATCTGTCGTAATAAGTATTTTAGCTTTTTATTATTACAAAAAAAAGAAACAATTGTTTCAGTTGTGCGTAGGGTTTTATTTTATTGGCATTATGTTTATAACAATATTTCCGGATTATTTTTATTATATTCTAATAATATTAGCAGTTTTATCTATAAGCATTTTTTCTTATTGGTTATATAAGAAAAAGTTAAATAAATGATTTTACTAATATTTATATGCCAATACAATTCGCACGTCTTGAGATAACGGAGCATAGAAAAAAACAAAGATCAAGATAGATGGTATAGTGGTATTCTTTCTCCTTGTTAAAGAGTCTTTTCTCAAAAAAATCGTCGAATGCGGTGTCGAGGTATAGTTAAAAATCAGTTTTCTGCATTTATGGAATGCTATCTGCTTTAACATAAAACGTCTATTAGTTATCGATCCTCCAAAGTTATGTATAAGTTAAAAGAATAGGAATGTCAAAAAGCTGAAAAAATAATAAAAAAGAACTAAAAAAAAGTTAGTTTGTTATATCAGAAATCTTTTTAGTCAAAAAAATATCTAGTTGTGCAGCTAGCAACAGGCTCATGAGAGAGCATTCTCAAAGAATCTGCGCCAAAATCTGCAGTTCTATGAAACATAGCAGCTGCAGAATCATTTCCTCTTTGAGAGGTTTGGGGAAACATCCAAGGATTAGCATAAACCCCATATAAATCTAAATTGGTTAAAGGATCATTTGAAACAAAAGCATAAAGATTGAGACTATCTATGAAACCTTTGGGATCAGGGGTTAACCATCTACCTAATTTTGGATCATAATATTATTTTCCAAAGTAAGTGCGATTTGTTTCTACATCATAAAAAGAAGTATTCATAAATAATTTATCTTGAATTTTAATTTTGAAAAAGACAAGCTTTATTTAAATTATAAAGATTTAATTATTAAATTATGAAAAGATTGATTATATGTATTTTACTGACGAGTTTTTTTCTTAATCTAGAAGGTACAGAGGTTTTTCCTGAACAACAACCGTATAGTTTTTCCAAAGAAAAAATTTTAGACTCTTTTTTTCAAGAACTTTTTGAAAATACAACAACAGGCTATGTTGTTTATGGACAAAAACCTATAGAATTAATAGGTATTAAAGACCTAGAAAACACAATTCCTGGCTCTAAAGAACATTATTTTTCTGTTAAAATGCTTATTGGTTCAGAA
>JAAKFN010000149.1 GCA_011065045.1 Candidatus Anoxychlamydiales bacterium | reverse complement strand
CATGTTCACTTTCATTATATCCCAAGAAATGAAAATGGATCTAACTTTGGGTTTTTAACAAGGTTTTTAACCTATCCATTTAAGAGAAAATTAAATCAAAATGAGATGCAAGATATTAAAGGAATGATTTCTCAAAATATTTAAAATCCATTGCTTAAAATAATATTCTTATCTAATCTCCTTCACAAAAAAGGTGATTGCATATGATAGAGACAACACGTCCTCCAAGATATATTATAGAATCTAGAATTGATGCTCATCTCAAATATAAGGAGGCTAATCATAGATGGCTTGATCTCTTTTCAAATGAAGATGAGGATTTTGATGTAAATAATTTTCCTTATATACCAGATGTAGAATCCTTAGCAACTTTAAGTAGAGTTACTTTTTCAGGATCACCAAGGTTAAATCATTTTCCTGAAGTAGAAGAAAATAGTAAAAACACAAAATTTGTTGTTTTAATGCCAGCTAAAGCCGTTTTTAAAAAAGAGAGAGTTTTGAATATTTTAAATATTATAAAAAATGAAAGCTATGGAACTGCGGCAAAAGAATCAAATGATTGGGTTAGGAAAAATCTAGCTGTTGTGATAGCTTTAAATAGACCTTTTTCTATTGATAGTGAGGTAAATGATGATTTTTCATATCAAGTCTGTAGTGAAAAAAAAGTCCAAGGTATCGCTTATAGCGTTTTTGGATTTTCCTGGTTTTTTAAATGGAAAAGTCAAACTCCCAAAATTTTAAAAGATTGGGCAGCTGGTTTTCTTGAAGAACCCGATCTTTATCTCAAAACATTTAATCAATTTTTATATCCTGTAAAAACTGCGTATTTATTATTAAAAAGTTTAGATCAAGATAGTGCAATGATAGTCAGAGAGTCTTTAGAAGATCGAGATGATAAGTTATCTAAAGAACTAGGTGAGATTATTAATATGCAAAAAATTCGTCAAAAACTTTTAACAAATCCTGCTACCCAGGCTTATTTAAATAATTTTACTACTTTAGCTCCTAAAAGCCCAAAATATTTATGTAGTTTAGATGCTGATGCAATAACTATTCGTTGCAGAGAAGACCAAAAGGGATTATTTGAGCATTATGATGATTTAATTGCATCTTATTTAAAAAAAAGAAAAATTTTACCAGATTTTCTATCAACGGGATATAAAGCTGCAGCTAATGAAAATCCGGTTCTTCAAGCTGCTATAGAAATAGATATGGAAGTTAGAAGCGTTATGACAGCATTTTTTCCTGCGTATTTTCCTGAGCCTAACATGGCCTGGCTTGTTAAAAATGGGTTTAAAGCCTCAGACTTTTCTTTTATGGGAAAAGCTAAGAAAGATCGGAAATTAGAATCTCTTCGTTTGATGCAAAATGCTATAAACAGAAACCTTGCTAACATAGATAACTTAGTTTTTGGTAAATGTGGGCATGTTACTACCAATACAGAAAGAATGAGAACAAAAACAATAGAAGGCAAAACACGAGTTACTTTTAGTAATGAAAGTGATTTTCAATCTTTACGTTCTAGCAAGGTTCAATCACATGCTTTTCCAAGGACATGGGCAGGACAAATCTATAATTTTCTTAATATTAAAGGCGCAGGCGGAATTACAAATGTTACAACTCCGCTAATGGGAATTTACTCCGTTTTTCATCCGATCTCATTAATTCAAGATTATAAAAGTCATATCTTTGATTCTTGGAATCAAAGTTTTAAAGATGTAATGAATTTTTATATCGACTATGCAAGATGTATGGTAGCTATTTATAATAAGCCAACTATTAGAAAAAAACCAATTCAGGATTTTTGTAATAAATATAAAAAAAATAGTTCAGAAGCTGAAAAACAATCTTTAGAAATATTTTTAAATTTTGAAATAAACAAAATGTTTGCTAGTAAGGCTCCCTTAAAGCAAATTTTAGACAAACAGGTGAATGCTGATCCAAACATTTTGACAAAAGTATTTAATGTAGCTATATTTTCGGGACATGCAATTTTTTCTGTACTGCAGAGGTATATGTAGGTTTTAATATGGATGTAGCAGTTGTAGCAATAACAGTTTTCAAAGATAAATGTCTTTTTTTAAAAAGAAATTTTGATCCTAAAAATTGGAGTCCTCCTTGTGGAAGGTTAGAAAAAGAAGAGGAGCCTATAGACGGGCTCAAAAGAGAAGTTTTAGAAGAGACTTCTTTGGAGGTTATTCCCATCATTACAGTAGATGCTAAAAATGTTCTTTATAACAAAAAACCGCTTCTTAGCATATCGTATGTTTGTTTTGCCACATCAGATAAGGTAAAACTATCTCACGAGCATTCAGATTACAAATGGATTGCTATTGATGATTTAAAAAACATCGATATAGATACAGATTTTAATGTTGATGCTTGGCCTCTACACATAAAAACAGCTTATTTTTATGCACAAGAAAAAAAGATATCTATCTCATAATAATTTTGGATCTAGAACTACATATTTTATCTTCTTTCTCTTCCAAGTATATGTGATATGCACCAAACCATCTTTTGATTGAATAACAGCTGGATATGAATACTCACCTCGTTTTTTTTCTAAAGAGAGTTTCATTTTCCAAGTTTTGCCATCATCATCGGAAATAGCAACGTTTATGGGAAAACGCTTTTTCTTAGAATGATTATAAACCAAAAGTACTCTTCCATCTAAAAGTTTTATTGCATCAATAGCAGAGTTTGGATTAGGTAGAGTAGTTGGGGTTGCATCTGAAAAACTGTAGCCTTTGTTGGTTGATGTTGCTGTATAGATATAGCCTTGCTTAAATGAGCGTGCTAGCATTCTTATATTGCCCTCTTTTGTTAAAAATAGGGTTGGCTGAATTATTCCTCTTGAGTTTTGAGGATCAATGATAGGTGAGCTTCTTTGCCATTTTCTGCAGTTTTTATCTGTGAGCTCCATATAACAAGCCCAAGCTACGTAACTTTCTTGAGAAGAAGGGCAAAGTAAAGTGCCATCGTCTAAAAGCATTGGTCTATTTTTAATAGGGCCATATATTCCTGATGGAAAAATTTCACTCTCTGTAAAACTATTGCCATTATCATGGGATCGTTTCAAAAAGCCAGACCAAGTTCCTGGGTTTTTGCCAACTTTATAAAAAAGCAGAATTTCATTAGAAGGAAGTGTGAATAAAACAGGATTCCAATGAGCTTCTTTCGGATAGTTAATTAATTTTTTAGGCTCAGACCAAGTAGAGTTTTCTAAACTAGATATCCAAATAGATACATCTTTTTTACCTTCTTCAGATCCTGCAAAATAGCTACACAAAATTTTATTGGTACTAGTCTCTGTTAAAGTAGATGCATGACATGATTTAAAGGGAGGTTTATTGAAGATAAACTCACTTTTAATAATAGCTTTATGAGCAGGGTAGGCAAGTGCACTTTGCGCTGTAAGAATATAGAGTAATTTTTTGAAATAGTTTTTCATAAACATTTAAAAAACTCCTTTTGTTTGTCTTCTGGTCAACCTGTTACCCCTGATCCTCACGGTTCAAGCCCCTTCCTTTAGGGAGGGGTGATTGACGAAAAAGCCTTTATTTAACTTAAATTAAAAGAGAGTAAGTTTAACAAAGGGTTTAAAAAAAATATAGTTTTTCTAATTTAGATATTTTGATTTAAAGGGTAGCAGAAAAATTGCTTAGCTTATATCATTTTGATAAGATTTTTTATAGGAGGTATTACTATGAGTGAGATAGTTTGTATAAAAATATTTATAGATAAATTAAAAGCTGAAATCTGCAAGGATTATTTATCAAAAGAAGGGATTGTTTCATATTTGAATTCTGATGATTGCGGTGGATTAGAACCACAAATGGCTATACATGGAGTCAAATTAATGGTTAGTCAATCACCCCTCCCTAAAGGAAGGGGCTTGAA
>JAAKFN010000148.1 GCA_011065045.1 Candidatus Anoxychlamydiales bacterium | reverse complement strand
CTAGTATATAGACCGAAATCTATACACTCGTTCGACTTGCATGCCTCATCCACGCCGTCAGCATTCAATCTGAACCAAGATCAAATTCTCAGTATAAAAAAATTAACTTGAAGCAAATAGTTTCTAAAAACTATATGCACAAGCAAAGCTATATCATCATCCTTTCATTTCCACTGTCAAAAAACATATAAACGGCTCGAGGCCATTTTATTGAAGACATCTTCAAAAGTCCTTTAAATATAACAAACTGTAAACTTTTAGAGCAACTTTTTTTATTAATTATTATTTTTTTCTGAAAAACCCAGATGAAAATACTCTAAAACTCTAAGAGCTTTCTAGATAAACTTTCAATTTTTTTTAATGTTTTTTAAAAATTTTAATAAAAAACTTGAAAAAATATCTTTAATGTTATGATATAAGATTAACAAATGCAATAAATTGAAAAAAAGTTATTTTAGATTTTAACAACAAAACCAAATAAATTTGGAGAATACATATATGAATAAAAAAAACCTTTTGAGCAAGGTTCTTTTCTCATTAGCAGCTGTGCTTTTTGCATCTACTGCTATTGCGATACCTAAAGACCCATGTGCTCCTAAAGACGTTTGCTGCGAAGAACCAGCTCCTGGTCCTTTCGCATTTTCTTATCCTAAAGATGTTGGTCTATCTTGCCCAAGAGACTTCTACGTTCATGGTGAATTCATGTGGATGAAACCTACTGAAGAAGGCCTTGAGTATGCGATGGAACAAGATTTTTCTACTACTGGCGTTGTTTTCCCTCTAACTGTTGGAAAAGTAAAAGGATTTTCAGCTGACTCTAATGAGTGGGACTGGAGACCTGGTTTCAGAGTTGGATTTGGATTCTATGCTATGCATGATGCTTGGAATCTTTCAGTTGATTGGACATATTTGAAAATCAAAGCTGATTCTGAATTATCAAATGGCGGAACAGGCCAGCTTTTACCTATGTGGTTTCCTCCATCAACATCTCGTGATCAAATAACAAATGCTTCTGCTAGATGGTCTGGAGACTATAGTACAATGGATATCATGATTGGAAAACCATATCATGTATCTAGATATTACATTTCTAATCCTGCATTCGGTGTTAGAGCTGGATGGATCGATCAAGACTATCATATCAGATATTTTACACATACAGAAAGTAATGTTTGGCTTAAAAATGATTTCTGGGGCGTAGGTCTTAGAGGTGCTTATGAAGGTCAATTCTTACTAGGATCTGGATGGTATATTTATGGAAAAGCTGCATTTGCTTTACTTTTCGGTAAATTTGATATATCTCAGCAATCTGAAAATGCTAATGTATTAGTTGAATATAAAACAGAAGATAGCTTCTATAGTGTTCAACCAAACGCAGAGTTAGGTCTTGGCATTAGCTGGAGCAAATTCTACCACAAAAATCAATATCAAGTTTCTGTAAAAATTGGTTATGAGTTTCACCAATGGTGGGATCAAAACCAAGCTAGAAGATTCTTCGATACTGATCCTACAGCAAATGACACTGTATCTCGTGGAGATCTATCTTTCAATGGTTTCATGTTCGGACTTCATGTTGAATTCTAAACTGACTCTTTAATAGATTGTAAATTTCTAAAGGGCCTTGGAAACATCCAAGGCCCTTTTTTATTAGTCTATTTATCAAAAAAACTCATCTGTATTTAATTAAAAAATCATAATTTAAAAAAACATTTTCTTTTTTTCAAAAATTTGTTATTACTAAATTTAGAATGACACAAAATTTCGGAGAGAAAATAAATGAAAAAAAATAATTTTTTAAACAAGGCTCTTTTCTCATTAGCAGCTGTGCTTTTTGCATCTACTGCTATTGCGATTCCTAAAGATCCTTGTGCACCTACAGATGTTTGCTGCGAAGAACCAGCTCCTGGTCCTTTCGCATTTGCTTATCCTAAAGATGTTGGACTATCATGTCCAAGAGACTTTTATATTCATGGTGAATTCTTATTTATGAAACCTACTGAAGAAGGTCTTGAGTATGCAATTGATCAAGATACAACAGGAAGTGAATATCAATTTCCTTTAATAAATGGAAACCTTAAAGGATTTTCAACCAAATCTGATGAGTGGGATTGGAGACCTGGCTTTAGAGTAGGTTTTGGATTTTATGCTATGCATGATGCTTGGAATGTTCAAGCTGATTGGACATATATAAAAATCAAATCTGATTCTGAAGTATCATCTGGTGGAACAGGAGTACTTAGAGGTTTATTCTTACCTGCTAGAGCAGCTGCTACAAGTATGGTAAATGCTTCATCTCGTTGGTCTGGAGATTATTCCACAATGGATATCATGATTGGAAAACCATATCATGTATCTAGATATTTTACATCTAATCCAGCGTTCGGTATTAGAGCTGGTTGGATAGATCAAGATTATCACGTTAGATATTTTACAAATGTTGAAAATAATGTTTGGCTTAAAAATGATTTCTGGGGCGTAGGTCTTAGAGGCGCTTATGAAAGTCAATTCATATTAGGTTCAGGGTTTTCTTTCTACGGAAAAATGGCGTTTGCTCTGCTTTTCGGAAAATTTGATATATCTCAACAATCTGAAAATGCAGTTACTACTTTAGAATATAAAACAGAAGACAGCTTCTATACAGTTCAACCTAATGCAGAATTAGGACTTGGAGTTGCTTGGAACAAATTCTACCACAAAAATCAATATCAAGTATCTGTAAAAGTTGGTTATGAGTTCCATCACTGGTGGAATCAAAACCAAGCTAGAAAATTCTTTGATACTGATCCTACTGCAAATGACACAACAAGCAGAGGCGATCTATCATTTAATGGATTTATGTTCGGACTTCATTTAGAGTTCTAATTTAATCCTTTAGATTGCAATTTCTAAAAGGCCTTGGAATTTTTCCAAGGCCTTTTTTATTTAACTCTTTATCTAAAAATTAATCATCATTAGTAATTAAAAAAAAACTTTTCTTTTTTTTCAAATATTTGTTATTAATATAGTTTAGAATGACACAAAATTTCGGAGACAAAATAAATGAAAAAAAATAATTTTTTAAACAAGACTCTTTTCACTCTAGCTGCGATGTTATTTAGTGCATCTGCTATTGCAATTCCAAAAGATCCTTGCGCGCCAAAAGATGTTTGCTGCGAAGAACCAGCTCCTGGTCCTTTTGCATTTGCTTATCCAAAAGATGTTGGGCTAACTTGCCCAAGAAATTTTTATGCTCATGGAGAGTTTTTATGGATGAAACCATCTGAGGAGGGCTTAGAATATGTTATGGATAATGATTCCGGGAACTTTGCTACTTTCCCACTTTTAAATGGACAAGTGAAAGGATTTTCAAGAGATTCTGATGAGTGGGATTGGAGGCCGGGTCTTAGAGTAGGTTTTGGATTTTATAATAATCTAGATTTCTGGAGTTTTTCAGCTGATTGGACATATTTAAAAATTAAATCAGATTCTGAAATTGCTAAAAAAGGGAATGGTACTTTGATGCTACTATATTTACCTCCAAATTCAATTTCAGTTACAGTAAGGGATGTATCAGCTCGCTGGTCTGGAGATTTTAATACTTTAGATTTGATGATTGGAAAACCATATCATGTATCTAGATATTTTATTTCAAATCCGAAGTTTGGAATTAAAGCAGCATGGATAGATCAGGATTTTCACATAAGATATTATGATAATTCAGTATTGCGAAAAGAAAATATTTTCTTAAAAAATGATTTTTGGGGAGCAGGTCTTAGAGGTTATTACGAAGGACAATTTCTTCTAGGTTCTGGTTTTTGCATATATGGAAAAATGGCATTTGCACTTCTTTTTGGAAAATTTGATATATCCCAACAAGCAGAATTTTCACAAACAGGTGCTTGGAATTATAAAACAGAAGATAGCTTCTATAGCGTTCAACCAAATGCTGAGCTTGGACTTGGGTTTTCTTGGAGTAGATATTATTATAAAAATCAATATCAAATATCTTTAA
>JAAKFN010000147.1 GCA_011065045.1 Candidatus Anoxychlamydiales bacterium | reverse complement strand
ATAATCAATTAAAATGCTCTGAGCTAGTAAATGACAAAAATGAAACTATTCTTCATTTAGCTCTGAAATATAATAAACAGAATATCGTTGATAGCATATTGCAAGGATCTTTCAGTATATTATCAATAATTGGCATACGGGATTCTTTAGGATTCTCTCCTTTAGAATGGGCTCTTATGACTAACAATGATCAGGTTATTGATAAGATTTTAAGTTCAGCTAAGTCTAAATTTATTTTTAAGGATATAAATTTGGCTATTTTGAATGAAGATATAAGTTTAATTGAAAGTATTGTGCAATCGATATCATCAAAAGATAGATTATCCTATCTTTTAAAAGAAGATAAAACAGGGCATTCCGCTGTTCAATTAGCCTCATTAAAAGGTAAAGATATCATTGATGCAATTATAAAAAACTTATCTGTAGAAGATGCTAAAGAGTTTCAAAAGATTTTAGAAAGCAGGGAAAATCAGGTCCTAGAAAAAGAGCAAATTCTTCTTATGGAAAAGATAAAAAAGATGTTTGTTATAGATCTTCCTTTTGAGATGAGTCAACTGCCGGACGCTGTTCTCCTAAGTTTTGTGATACAGATGTTTAATTTACTGGGTTTTCTAGTAGTTGATATTACATCATTTGGATTCTGGCATTTATTGAATGCAATTCACGCGGCAATTCCATTTAGAACGACCTTTTGTGGGCCATTAGCCAAGGTAGAATACATTGCTGGGACTATACTCTTTACTTCAGTCTTATTACATAGAGCCTCTCGCATGGATGAGATGACTCCAACAAAAATTTTCAGATCAACTCTCGTGGGAAGTCACTTGCTTTTAACGGCATTAGTAGCATCAGTCTTGTTTTCTTATTAAGGTATTTAGAATTTTAGTTAACAATGATTTTTTTTAATTTCGAACTTACTTTTTCCTTTAATGATAAGTGTTTATATTTTCATGTATAAAAAGATGATGTACTATTAAAGATATCTATCTCAATTTCCCCGCAACTGAGATAATAATTTTCAAAGCTTTTTCAATCTCCTCTAAAGTTGCATTTCTACAAATTGAGAATCTAACAGAAGATTTGACATCTTTAGGATCTATTCCCATGTTCAATAAAACTCTAGATAGTTCCATAGACCCAGAAGCCCACGGCAGACCCGTGAGACGCTAATACACCCTCAGATTTAATCACTTCATATTTAGGTCATCCGCCATCACTTGATGAAGTGATACATTTTGAGAAGTATGAGTTTGTTATAATTGAGACATCCCTACTTGGAGTAGAAAAGGTCAAAGTAAAAACGATTATTTAATTATTATTTAAAAGTTTTCAGATCGCCTGAGCACCTGAACGTAGTAAATCTTTTGAAGCTTCGGTTTGATTTTTATAAGATGCGACAAGCAACGGGGTTATCTGCGCCTGCGCTTATTAATTCTTCTTGAACTTCTATTGGTTTTCCCCTCCAAGATGTACTGGATAAAGCTGTTTTGCGATAATTATCTCGCAGATTTACAGTTGCGCCAGAGCTTATTAATTCTTTTATAGCCTCAGGCTGCCCCCCCTGAGCTGCAGCAAATAAAGCTGTTTGGCCATCATTATTTTGCAGATCTACAGTTGCGCCAGAGCTTATTAATTCTTTTATAGCCTCAGGATGCCCCCTCAGAGCTGCAGCAAATAAAGCTGTTGCGCCATTATTATTTCGCTGATCTACAGTTGCGCCAGAGCTTATTAATTCTTTTATAGCCTCAGGATGTCCCCTCAGAGCTGCAGCAAATAAAGCTGTTGCGCCATCATTATCTCGCAGATTTACAGTTGCGCCAGAGCTTATTAATTCTTTTATAGCCTCAGGATACCCCCTCTGAGCTGCAGCAAATAAAGCTGTTGCGCCATCATTATTTCGCTGATCTACAGTTGCGCCAGAGCTTATTAATTCTTTTATAGCCTCAGGATGTCCCCTCAGAGCTGCAGCAATTAAAGCTGTTTCGCCATTATTATTTCGCTGATCTACAGTTGCGCCAGAGCTTATTAATTCTTTTATAGCCTCAAGACGTCCCCTCAGAGCTGCAGCAAATAAAGCTGTTCCGCCAGCTTTATTTTGCTGATCTACAGTTGCGCCAGAGCTTATTAACTCTTTTATAGCATCTAGATTATTAGTGTGAACAGCTAGCATTAAAGGTGTTAGCCTAAATATAGTCTTATTTACTATTACTATACTAAAATCATTTACTATATTAAAACTTTTGAGAAGAGATTCTTTTAATAAATATTTTATTGATAAACTAAATCCTTTTCTTATACTCAAAAATAATAACTTTAAGAAAGATTTTTCAGTTAAAAATCTTTTTCTGATAAAAGCGTTTTTTATTAAATCTAAAAACATATTGTCATCAATTTCTTTGTCATCACTAAATAAAAATTCAGGATCACTTTCAAATTTTTCTAATGTTTTGGGAGATAGATACCTGCTGAAAATTTCGACATATTCGCGGACTTCATCAGGTGTTTTTTCTTTTAAATCACTCAAAATGTTTGGAATATTATTTTGAAATAAAAAATTACTAGCTACAATGCTTTTTAATGAAGGCACAGACATTTTTGTCTCTATTGAATTATTTATTTTTAATAAATTAATTTTTAATAAATACTAACGATTTAAATGTTTTTTTTTCAATTTAAAACTTTATTTTCTTCTATTATTAATAAATGCTAATATTTTTTGTGTATAAAAAGAAGCCAAGCCCTCAGAGATAACTATCCCAATTTCCCCGCAACTGAAATAATAACTTTTAAAGCTTTTTCAATCTCCTCTAAAGTTGTATTTCTACAAATTGAAAACCTCACAGATGATCTGACATCCTTAGGATCTATTCCCATATTTAGTAAAACTCTGGATAGTTCCATAGACCCAGAAGCGCAGGCAGAGCCGTGGGATGCTAAAACGCCCTCTCTATCTAATAGAATTAATAAACTCTCGGCATCCACCCCTTTAAAACAGATATTAGAGGTATTGCAGACTCTAGGGCCATCTCCATTTATAATAATATCTTTTAGCTCCTTTTTTAGGGTGGTCTCAAAATGATCCCTTAACTTTTTCATGTTTTCAGAGGCTTTAGGAAGATACTTATTTAGTAATTCAACAGCCTTTGCAAAACCTACTATCCCTCTTAAATTTTGAGTGCCGGGTCTTTTCTCTAATTCCTGAGGCCCTCCAAAAAACAGGGGAGAGGTTTTTATGCCTTCTTTGAAATAACACATACCAACACCCTGAGGACCGTGGAGTTTGTGAGAGCTAAAACCCATGGATGTTACGCCTTTTGGTATATCAAACTCTTCCTTGCCTAAAATAGCTACGGCGTCCACAAAAAGAAAAATATCTTTTTCTTCAGCTATTTTAGCTATTTTCTCTATATCAGTTTTAACACCGGTTTCAGCATTAACAAAAGATGTTACGATTAACTTTGTGTTTTCCTTAATTAGGGGAAGAATTTGATCAGGTTTTATAGCTCCATACTTTCCTACCTTGATATAAGAGATCTCAAAACCCTCTTTTTCTAAGTGTTTTAAAGTATTATAAACGCAGGGATGATCAATGTCACTTGCGATAATATGACCCTTTTCTTTGGGTTTTGGTAAGCTTTCTAATAAAGATCTAATCCCTAGATTAGAGCTTTCAGTGCCGCCTGATGTGAAAGTTAAACTCTCAGCTTTAACCTTGAGATATGAGGCTATTTTAGCTCTTGCGTCTTCTAAGAGCTCTTTTGCTTTTTTGCCGTAGAAATGAGCGCTAGATGGGTTTAGAGGAAGGGTAAGATTGATAATCTGATCTAATACCTCTTTATCTATAGAGGTCGTAGCATTATTATCTAAATATATTTTTTGATTCATCTTTTGATTCTTTACTCAATAATTTTTACAGCTAATGCTGTAATATTATCACTACTTCCATTATTTTTCGCTTCTTTTATGAGATTTTCACATAAGACTTGAGGGCTTTTG
>JAAKFN010000146.1 GCA_011065045.1 Candidatus Anoxychlamydiales bacterium | reverse complement strand
AATTTTATAGTTAATAGATTCAAATAAAACCCCTCTAGTCATACATAAAATTAATTTAATCTTCATTTTAATTTTTCTCCCAATTATCCTAATTCTTTTCTCTATATTTTTTTATTATAAACATTCGATTGATCCTATGATTACCACCATTAAAGGTGAACTATGAAGTTAAAAAAGCCAAGTTTATTGAAGATGTTGTTTCAGCTTTATCATCGAATTAAAGGCTGGTAATTTCTAAATCTTTTTTTTTCTTTTGGTTTTTGCTTTTGTTTTTTAATTTTTTCTTTTAATAAATTGACTTGCTGAATATATTGAATATGGGAGTCAAACTACAAGAGATTATTGTTCGAAAAAGGATCGAGTTTCAAGATTTAGCGGGAAAAATCATTGCCATCGATGCTCCAAATATCATAATGAGCCTTTTTAGTTTTGCTCGTAAGAATTCAGATGGCTCCTATGGAGGGTTGATTCTAGATCGTACCCAAAGGCCAATATCCCATCTTTATAACTTGCTATATCGTGTAAACTTTTTTTATTCCAAAAAGATATTTCCCATCTTCGTGTTTGATGGCAAGGTATCTGAATTAAAACGAGTAATTACAAAAGATCAGCTTAAAGATTTCTTATTTACTAAAAAATGGTATGAAGGGGCTATAAAACGTGGAAGTAGAGGCTTAGCAAGGGAAATCGCATTAAGTAAGGAATATATGTGGCAGAATATCCTTGAAGAGTCAAAACAGCTTTTAGGGGCACTTGGAGTTCCTTATATAGAATCACCAGGATCGGCTGAATCACAATGTGCCTATCTAGTTAAGAGAGGGATAGCACAATTTTCAAATTCTCAAGACTTTGATTCACTTCTATTTGGGTGTCCCCATTTAGTTCAAAATTTATCTAAGTCCTTACGCAGAAAAGTTCATGGTAAATGGAGATATGAGAAAATAATCCCGCTGGTGACTAACCTACAAAAAAGTTTGAAACAATTGGATATTTCAATTTTTCAATTGGTAGATATTTCACTTTTAATTGGAAGTGATTATTTTCCAGGTATTAAAGGTATTGGACCAAAAAAAGCATTAAAATTTATTAAGCTGCATAAACAAATTGAAAATGTGATAATTGAAGAAAAAGATAAGTACGATTTTAATACATTATCAGAAAAAATTATAACACAAGTGAGAAGAATCTTTTTACTTCCTAATATAAATGAAGCTAATAATCAATTCTTTTGGAATCTTCCGCACAAATCAAAGATTTTTAATTTATTATGTGAAGAACACCACCTAAATAAGGAACGAGTTTCAAATAATATCGATAAATTGTCAAGTTCTTACGAAAAATGTAGAGATTATTTTATACATAAAAAAGAAGAGGCTAAATCCGTCCAACTCACCTTAGATAGGATAATGTTTAAATAAAATATTATTTTTCAAAATCCTCTTTCTTTTTTTGTTTAAATATCCTCATTCCAGTATAATTTAACGATTAATCTTAAATTTAGGATTTATTATGACTCAATCATTAAAAAAGCAGGAATTCGAAGTATCTAAGGAGCTAAATCTATCCCTTAAGAGTAAAAAGACTCATAAGAATTATAAGATACTTATTCTAAACCATCTTTTTCGCACTTACATATTTCCAACAAAGAAAGAAAAAATTAGAGAAATCCCTATTCTTCAGTATAGAACAATGAGTACTCAATTGAAAATTCCTGTGAAATTAGTTCGTGCTTTTATAGAACCATTCTTAGCTGATCTTATAGAATTAAAAAGTTTTTTAAAAGTTGAAGAGTTTATGTTTAGCTCGAAGAATTATGCTTCCCAAATTAAAATATATCTACATCGACTTCATCGATTAGCCCCTATATTTGATTATAAAAGGGCAAAAGAAAATACCAAGATTTTAAAATTAAAGTTAAAAGCATCTTATTTTTGGCCAAGAGTAACCACACAAGCAGCTATCATAATTTATATCACTGATTTGCTAGATCCCTTAGAAAAGATTAAGATTAAACAAACTAACCTGAGAGTGTTGTGTGGTTGTTCTGCCTATGCTTTTCACATGACAAGAAATAAGATTGGGTTAAGTCCGGCAAGCATCAGAAAACACTATGGAGGGAGACCCTCATATTGAGTGTTGAAGAAGAAGATAGAGAAAATCTCGCAGAGAAATACGGAAAGATGAGAGATGGATATCTGGACCTTGGCACCATCTTTGAAGAGATTAGAGCATTGTTGGAATTGGCAATTTCGAAAATTCAAGAAAATGGAGGATGGGGATATAAATGAGAGCGATTGGACCTAAATCAAGCTAAATCAGACGGGAAACATCAGAAAACTATAAATTATTAGAAAGTAATAAATTCCATGATTTACCCTCTATCTTTTTTTTTTCTTAAACTTACTGATTCCAAGCTTAAACCTAATGTTTAAGCTCTTCACCACAATATTCACATATTAGCTGTTTCCTATCCGAGATTTTGTTTCCACAGTTTTTACAATGCCTCAATTCCCAATCATTAAATTTCTTCATTAATGATTCTACTTCATCAAGATTAGTACGTTGATCAAAAGCAAGCGTTTTGGTTGATCTAAAATATTCAGCATAAATTTCATTGTTTTCTATCATATCCTCTGCCATAAAAATAATACAATCTTCAGGTTCTTCGCATTTTTCAGCAATTTCCTCGATTTTTAATCGATTAAAGCTTACTCCTAATTTTAATATTATTTGCTTTATTTTTTTCTGTATTGAATACGGGATTATGCTGATTTCACTTGAAATATATAAAATTTTCTGGGCTTCACTAAGTAATCCAGAAATTTTATCTCTTATTTCTCTCGACGGTTAAGTAATCGTAGTGTTATCAAAAGAGAGAATAAATTCTTTAAAGTTGGTGTTAAGGTCAAATTTTGCAATGTCCTCTAGATCTGGGAAATTAGAATATTTTGTAGCATAATTTTTTAATTGTATCTGAATTTCACGAAACCTCTTATATTTATACATAAAAAAATCAGGATTCTCTTCTTCAGAGTTAATAAGGACATTTAAATCAATTTCATTTATCATTAACCGCTGCCCTTCTTTAAGAATCTTAATTGTGTCATCCTTGTGCATTGCTTTTTTTGAGGATTTTAAGATTTCATATAATTTTTTTTTGTAATTGAAATCTTTTTTTAACGAGGCAGAAAACGTTGAAATAAAATTTTCATAAATGTAAGGGTGATTTAATTCCGCTCTATCTATAGTTTCAAAAGCTCTGTTAAGATCTTGATTAGAAATATAACAGCTTATTAGATTAATCCAATCTTGAATATTAGGCGGATCTAATCTAACAACTTTTTCAAAAAATTCTATGGCTTTTTTATGAGATTTTTTTTCTTGAAAAGCAAAACCTATATTAGTCAGAGCCCATCTATATTGAGGGTCTTTCTTATTTACTTTTTTATAATATTCGATTGCGGTATCAAAATCCCCCTTTTGAAAATAGATGGTTCCAATATTGAGATTTATTTTTATATTGGGCTTTATTTTTATTGCCTTCTTGAAACATTCCATAGCTTTTTCTAAATCATTAATTATTTCTGTGTATCCAATTCCCAAGTTTTTCCAAACTATAGCAGAGCTAGGATTAATCTTGAGGGCTTTTTCTAATATTTTAAACACGGATTCTTTAGGCGTCTTTTTGTATTCAAGGAAACGATGAATATTTGCTAAATAACTCATTGCTTCAGCAAAGTTTGGTTCGATCTTTAATGATTTGGATAATAACTTAAAAGCTTTATCATAATCATTCTTGTAATAAAAATTTAAAGCCTTTTCATATAAATTCAACGCATCAATTGGGATTTCCATACTAAATTAATTAAATAACACTATTTATATACCTTTTCTTTCAGTTTGCAATGAGTAAAACATTATTTATGGGCTTATAAAATGTTTCTTAATTTTAATAACATCTATGCTATTATGAGTAGAAAGGGAAAGCTAATTTCACTTGAAGACTGGGACAACTTTCATCGATTGAAAAATTTCTAATTAA
>JAAKFN010000145.1 GCA_011065045.1 Candidatus Anoxychlamydiales bacterium | reverse complement strand
AGCTCAAAGATATGCACGTACCAATTATATGTCCTATATAGCTCAATTAAATCTTGAAGCAAACGAAGTAAAAGCAGGCGATTTTTATTTGCATGGTTTAACAGTTACTGCAAGATTTGATTTTTAATTATTTTTAAAATTAATGAATATAGGGAAGATTTGAAAAAATCTTCCCTTTTTTTGTAGATATAATTTCTTAAATTATCGGAATAGCTTTTTTAATGATATTTACTCCCGGAAATTTTTCTAAAAGATGAAGTATATTGAATTTCTCAAATACGGATTTTAAAACAGCTTGAGCGATTGCTTTTTCGATTTCACCTATAGGAAAACCAGTTTCATCTGTAATGTTATAAAACTCCAGTTTTTCAATTGTTGGAAATGTTTGCTTTTGGCCATTTTCTTTGGTTAAAACAACTGTTATGTTGTTAAGAGTTAATTTCTTAATTAGATACTTTCTTTTTGTCTCTTTTTTAGATTTTGATGGAGTATTCATGAGAGTTGTCCAATTATTACTAGAGCCAGACGAGTTATAGAACTCTACTCCAATAATATTGTTAGTAAGAGTGAATGAATCAATAGTTAGAGTCTCAGATCTAATTTGAGATAGAGATGAGCTAACATCTATTTTTTTAGAAAAAAATGAGCTATCAGTTTTTGAGCCTTTCGGGGTTCCAATATTTAAATCATCAATTTTTAAATGCTTTTTGGTAATGGTAACGTTTTGAACAGTTACAGGAACATTAAACTCTTTAGTGAGCATATGAGCTACGATATTTGGGATGTTAAACCAAATAACAAAGCCTATAATGGCGATAAATATTATGAATGAGAAAAATGGAATAAAAAACTTTTTCATATAAAAACCTAGTATTTTCTTTTTTTTATATTATAAGTATTTAAAAAAAAACACAAATTGTTCATATGTAAAAATAGAAAGATAAATATAGGAGAAAGATTTATGAGGAAACATTCCCCATGGTTCATAGCTTTATTTGTAATAATATTAATAGTTGTGGTTGTCTGGGTAATTAAAACCCCAATTATAGCATCTTATCTATCAAATAAGTTAAAAACTGATGTGTCAATGTCGAACATCGCTGTTTCTACAAAGAAGATGACGATAAAAAACTTTAGAATAAAAAATCCAAAAGGTTCTAAGAGTCGATATGCTTTTACAGCTAAAAAGATTGAGGTTAACTACTCATTTTCTGAGCTTATGTCTTCACCATCTATAGTAGATAGTATCTTAGTTCAAGATATAAATTTAGATATTGAGTGTTCAAATCCACTTTGTACTAAAAATAATTGGACAACTATCATTGATAATATTAATGCAAAAGAGAAGAAAAGTGTATCTAAAAAAGAGGTACTACTCAAAGAATTGACTCTCAAAAATATGGATGTAGCAATTACAGGTTTGGGCCTAGATTTCAATAAGACTAAAAAAGTTAATGTTGCTTCGATTGAATTTAACAACATAAGTAATAAAACAGGCTTTCCTACTCAGGAATTGATAGCAGCTATTTTTAAATCCGCAGGCTTAACAGATTATTTGAAAGGCATTTTAGAAAGTAAGGGATTTTGGGAAGGTGTGATTAAAGGTTTTAAAGAGCTAGGATCTTCTGATAATTCTTTAGAAGAGAGTTTGAAAGCTATTTGAAATCCTTACCTATCAATAGAGAAAACCATATAGATAAAAAAAATAAGCACCCCAAAAGAGGTGCTTATTTTTTTAGATTCAATAATTTTTGATTAATATCCCATTCCCATCGGAGGCGCCATTTGAGGGGCACTATCCTTCTCTTCCGTATCTTCTGTTATAATAGCTTCTGTAGTAAGTAATAAGCCTGCAATCGATGCAGCAAATTGAATTGTACATCTAACAACTTTTGTTGGATCTACAATTCCTTTTTCAAACATATCTACAAAAGTATCAGTAGCAGCGTCATATCCTTCAGTTAGTTTTAAACCTTCAACTTTTTGGATAATTAAAGAGCCTTCTACTCCAGCATTCAAAGAGATTTGACGAAGAGGAGAAGTAATAGATTTTTTAACTATTTCAGCTCCGATTTTCTCATCACCTTTTAAAGAATTAATAAGAATGTCTAAAGCTTTTTTTGTTCTGATAAAAGCAACTCCACCACCTGGCAAAATTCCTTCTTCAACAGCAGCTTTTGTTGCATGCTGAGCATCATCTACTCTATCTTTCTTCTCTTTAACTTCAAGCTCTGTAGCTCCTCCAACTTTAATGATAGCAACTCCACCAGTTAGTTTAGCTAATCTTTCTTGAAGCTTTTCTTTATCATAATCAGAATCGCTATTTTCAATTTGAGTCTTTATTTGATCGATTCTGTTTTGAATATCTTCTTTTTTACCAGCGCCATCAACTAGTGCTGTCTCATCTTTTTTGATAATAGCTTTTTTAACTCTACCAAGCATCTCTAAAGTTGTATTTTCTAGTTTGATTCCTAGATCTTCTGAGATGAATTTACCGCCTGTTAAAATTGCAATATCTTCTAGCATTGCTTTTCTTCTATCTCCAAAACCTGGAGCTTTAACAGCAACAACTTTTAGATTTGCTCTTAGTCTGTTAACAACTAAAGTAGCTAGAGCTTCTCCTTCTATATCTTCTGCAATGATTAAAAGAGGTTTTCCGCTCTCTGCAGTTGTTTGCAAGATTGGTAAAAATTCTTTCATTGAAGATATTTTTTTCTCAGAGATAAGAACGTATGCATCCTCTAGCTCTGCTTGCAACTTATCTGGATTTGTAATGAAATATGAAGATAGATAGCCTCTATCGAAATTCATACCTTTTACAACTTCTAAAGTTGTTTCAAAACCTTTTGCTTCTTCAATTGTTATAGTGCCATCTTTACCAACACTATCCATCGCTTTTGCGATTATTTGACCAATTTCTTCATCGCCATTTGCAGAGATTGCTGCAACTTGAGCGATCTCTTTTGTGTTTTTAATAGGTTTTGAGAGCCTTTGAAGGTCTTCTACTATTGCTTGAGTAGCTTTTTCAATGCCTTTTTTCAAATCCATTGGATTTGCACCAGCTGTAACGTTCCTAAGACCTTCTGTATATATAGCTTCGGCTAAAATAGTCGCTGTTGTTGTTCCATCTCCAGCTTTATCAGCTGTTTTATTAGCAACTTCTTTTACCATTTGAGCTCCCATATTCTCATGTTTGTCTGCAAGCTCAATTTCCTTAGCTACTGTAACACCATCTTTTGTGATTTGTGGAGAACCATAGGATTTATCTATAACTACGTTTCTTCCTTTTGGTCCTAGAGTTACTTTAACTGCAGAGGCTAGAGTCTGAACTCCTTTTAAAATTTTTTGCCTTGCTTCTTCTCTAAATTTAATTTTTTTTGCTGCCATTTTTTTACTCCTAATTTTATAAAATTTTACTATTCAACAATAGCGATAATATCATCAGCTTTCACAATAATGAACTCTTCATCATCGATAGTGATTTCTTGACCTGAATACTTATCCATAAAGATAATATCGCCAATTTTTACTGGGATGGGGATTGTTTTATTTTCATCTGTTACTTTTCCAGGGCCGATTGCTATTACTTTAGCCATTTCTTGCTTTTTCTTAGCTGAGTCTGGAATGATAATTCCACCTTTAAGAGTTTCATCGCTCTCTAATCTTTGAGCTACTACTCTATCTGCTAATGGTTTTAGAGTAGTTTTTTTCTTTTCTGCTACATTTGACATAGTTGCCTCCAAATAATTGTATGCTTTATTTAATATAGGTTTTTTAAGTGTACCCATATTAACATTATGGCTTTATTTTATTCAACCATTTAGCAAAGAAAAGAGTTAAGTGCTAATATTAAAAACTTTGATTCTAAATAAATTTAGAGGGGAAATCCTTTTATACTTTAAAAGAACCTCCTCTTTAAATTTTAAAAGAGCTTTTAGAACATATTATGTAGTGTTTTTTTTTGAAAAACGAATTTTATTTTTTTGAATAATTCGAACAAAATTTTCAATGATTAAATAAATTTATTTGATTTCTATATTTAATTGTTAT
>JAAKFN010000144.1 GCA_011065045.1 Candidatus Anoxychlamydiales bacterium | reverse complement strand
CCGGAATAATTAAAATACTCATTATGAATTCTTTTTGGAAACTATTTTACCTAATTAAAGAATATAATTTATAGGTTACAATGAGAGTTTATTAAAAAATTTAAATATTATTTCAAAGTGTTTCTGTTAAACTATTAAAAAAATTGAAAAAATGATCCAATCCAATGAAAATGTTAATAACCTATAAACAGCTAAAAAAATTTAATTAGGATTAATATTATTGAATTTGTGCTTTAACTGATGTCACCTAGAAAGACTTTCTAATCTTACTGCTTTAAAAGAAATCGGGCAGCATTAAACAGTATCTCACAATCACAATACCCGTTGTAATACCCACATAATTCAAGGAACTTGTCTTGCGCGTCCTTATTAACTCCCATTTCATCCAAAACTCTCTTGGAATCCTCATAACCGTTGCATCTCGAGCCAGACCTGGTTAATTCAATCCCCTCACCACCGGATAATTTATCGAGAAAATCTTCTATATCCATCATAGTCATTTCAGTCAATAGCTCTTCTTTCAACTTGGTAAAATACACGCGCTTCGAATTACACTCCACGCAAATCCATTCATTCATGCTCGGTACATACACCATATCTAGAGTACTCCTACCACACGAACGACAATAACATATGGATTTTCCAAACATTACACGTAAAGCTGAGGACTTTTCTCGAACTTCCATAGAAAACTCTGGATTTGCTTTTTGAATACTAGACCAATTATCATTAAACCATAAGTTTAGCAAAGTCCGTAACTCATTCCTAGCTTTTCTAAGACGAGGATCTTTGATTATGATTGCCCTTTCCTTTTTCATGGAACATAACTTAGAGATTTAAAAATTTATAATTAATTAAAAAGAAAGTAGTTGAGTATTTATTTTTTTAGTGTCTGCAAATTTATTCTTATGTCCAAACCCCCCACGTATCTTGAACATAATCGATATCTTCAAGGTGGACATAATAGTGAAGCTGTCGTCTGGCATTAGGGTGTCTCATCATGAACAGATACGTATCCATTTGTAGCTTTCCCTTAGATATCCAATTCGGACCTAAGCTAGGATATAGATAGGTTATTAGCTTTTCATAATCTTGTCCGTTTTTCGCTAAGTATTCGATTCGTTTATTAAACAACTCTAATCTTCTATCAAAGTTTAATAAGGGTTTAACACCCGTCAAACTTCCTTGTTTCCACCATTCCAACACTGTTCTACCATCATTTAACGTATAGCCTCCAAACACGGCCACAATATCATTTTCCGCGACTAAATCTGTCACAGCTACTCCTTTCTTATAGTTATTAATACCTTGTTTAATAAGTGCATTCATACCTTGAAGCAAAACGTCAGTGTTTTGAACCGATACACGACCTGGACTCGTCAATCTTGGATAAGCTCCGTGATAAATTTTACTGGTAAGCATTATATCTCTTACAAATACGGACCACATTCTGGTTGGGTCTTTATGATGTAATGCGTACAGCCCGGCAAGAATATCACTCTCAGTCACAGGACCAAAATACGCTGGATCAAACCCTAGATCTCTTGATATAACATTCATAAACAAGTAGCTTCTTAAGTACTCATCACTGGAAAACATGCGCCTTAGGCTTTGCTGAGTCGGTCTCAAAATCTTATTTGTGACTGATCTTTTTTCTGCTAAAATATCTAAATACGCATTTATTGCGAGAATTGTGTTAGCAAATGTATTTCTCTTAAAATCATTCATGGTCGAATAAACTATGGAACTTGGATTTAAGGCTTCTTGTAGTCTCTCCTTGAAATCCATAAGAGCTTGTACGGAAGGCACTTGACCTGATAAAAAACCATGGCCCATCGGATATTTTAGTCTCATTGCTCTGGTAATTTGTCGAGATGCAATTTTAGGATTATCTGTATATAAAACTGCTGCGTCCCAAATATAATTTAAAAGATCAAATGTCATGGCATCAATATCAGAACCAAAAATGTTCTTGTATAATGTCGGACTGGGATTGAAGTATTTTTCATTATACGGATTGCTTTTAATCCAACTATCAATCAGAAAGAGAATCTGTTCTTTTCTATTGTTAATTAAACTAGTATCAACTGTTTTGATGTCACGAATGATATTTGTAGTAAAGTAAGCAGAAAATGTATCAAAATCAAAATTTGATTTAATGATATTAGATTTCATAAAGTTAAGAGTACTCCGCTCAGGTCTCTCCAATATTTTTTGATTTGAAGTATAAGGTGCCAGAAAATCATTGAGTAAATGTTTTTCATCGCCAAATAACATTTGGGAGATTTCTGTGGTTAAAATGTTAGGGACGCCAAGAATTGATACAATATCTTCCATCAAATCTAATCTACGGCTATTTGTGAATTGTTTTCTCAATTCACCAAGCTTGACTTCAATAGTAGGTATGTTATTCTCAACAGCTTTAATACTATCTAAATATGGCTTTGCAATCATTGTAAGGTCAAATCTTAATAATGTTTTTAATCTCTCAGATATAGGAACCTTGGACAAGATTGACTCGATATAATCTTCTAGGGTAGAAGATTTTTGCATATTAATTTTACCATTTGCTAATTTTCGTACAGTGTCGCCAAAATAATTGCCATAAAATCCTAATAAAGTGGCCAAAGGTTTATAATCGACAATGTCAAAATTTTGTATCTTATATTCACCAAGCATCGCTGTCCATCCCAGAAAAGTCTGCGAAGCTAGTCGGGAAAATCTATTACCTGTGTCTATACCATAAATTTTATATTGAAGATTGAAAAGAAAATCAATTTCACTCATTATTTCATTAATTCTATCCCTGTCAAAATGTTGCACGATGTCTGCTTGTATTCTAGCATAAGTGGTAGTAAAATCTGTCAGGCTAGGTTGCGGTTTATACCCAATTTCGGTAGACTCTAATCCCATATTATACAAGACATCTGTAATATGTATACCTGTTTTATCGTGAAGAGCTCTTATGGTATCGGTTGTAATTACACCATGTTTAAATAATATATTCTTTAAAGCGTCTCTAAATATATAATGATGAGCAATATTAGGATTGATCAGGGCATTCCGAATATCTTCTGCGGAATATAGTTTGCCATCAGAACGAATCCAACTTGAAATGATTAAGGATTTTCCCTTATCAGTTATAGAAGAGATACCTTCTCTAGCTATTAATTTTACTAATCCTTCAATGTGTATTTCAGGAGGATTTGCAGGTATGAGAACTATTTTATCCGTATTTCTGTTATGTTCGTGGCTTTCTAACCATTCTGCCATCGATTCTGTATAAGACCTCGGAATCATTGTCAAGAATCCATCTCTAGACAAGTATGGTTGTAGGGATATATCAGTATCATATGCTCTTTCAAGTTCTTGCATATATTCTTCAATTGAAAGTGCAGTAGAGTATTCTTCTTGAAGTTCATGAGATAATAAATCACTAATGATATTACGATCAGCATGTGGTCCGGGAATGATTCCGTAGGCTACGTGTGTAGGATCATAAACTAACTCACCGGTATAATCTATAAATCTTAGAAGTGTTGGATAATCACTCAAAGCTTCGCGCACTATCTTTTTAATAGATTCAACTTCTTGTAATAAATCAATTGTACCTTTATTGTTTATTAATTCTTCTTGTTTCTTTGTAAATTCTGTTCTCTTGCCTTCGAGCCGGAAGTCTGGGGAAAGTTCAATCATCCAGTCAATAAGTCTTACCTTATCGAATTTACTTGCTAGTTCAGTTCTCTGAGCTTTAGGATTTGGATTAATGCGGTTTGCAATATTTATTGTGGGTGGATTATCAAGGTCAGTAGTAGCATCAGATTCTTGCATACTTCTAAATACGTCGCTAAGAGTCTCTCCATCGATTGAGGGCTTTTTCACTTTATTTTCTAATTCATGTAGACTATCATAAAGATTACTTTGACCATATGCTTGAGTTAGATATCCTCTTTCTTGATTGTGAATCTTCCTCGCTTGAGACCTTGCCCTAGCTTCACTAAATACTTTTGGAGATATTAATACCGTTCCTTCAATCAATGATTTAAAGCCTAAG
>JAAKFN010000143.1 GCA_011065045.1 Candidatus Anoxychlamydiales bacterium | reverse complement strand
ATAAATAGAAAGTTCTTTTTGTGTCATACAAAATATTTTCTCCAAAGTTATCCTCCTAATAAAAAATTTATTAGGACATTTTAACTTATGAGAATTAGGACACAACTACTTTGTTCCTACATAATTTTTATTTTACTTTATTTTAATTTGATAATTTATTATAATTTTAAATTATTTTTTAAATTAAGGTGAAATTATATGGCAACTTTAACTCCAATGGCTTCTGATATACCTCCAGATTTGAAATGTGGTATATGTTTAGATATCGCAATAGATCCAGTTGTTCCTGCATCTACTTCTACAGAGGATAAAACCGAAATGATCTGTAAACACTTTTTGTGTAGAACATGCGAATTTATAAATAAAACACATGTATTAAAAACTAGCGAAGAAATAAATTGCTCTCAATGCCGGAAAACCTATCAAGAAGTTATGCCAGATGATGAAACTGCTGATAAAATAAAAGATTTTGTTAAAAAACAGCCTCATCTTTTTAACAATGAATCTTATGATAAATTAGTTGAAGCTAGAAAAGATTCTATTCCTATCGTTGTAAGAATAAATGATGCTATAAATCATGAAAAATATGATGCAATTGAAAAAATCGCAAGTCAAATTACAGATAGTAGAGAAAAATCTCGTGTCTTATTTAATCTGGTAATAAAGCAAATTAAAAAAGGAAATATAAAAGCAGCAAAAATATTTGCAAATTTGATACCTCAAACAACTCAGCAAATAGCAGCAGCACAACTGATCATAGCATCTTATTTATCATCTGGAAATCTTCTAGAAGCAGAAAACTATATCCTTACTCTTCCAGATAATTCTATAAAAAGAGGAGTACTTGCTGAATTAATTCACATATTGCAACAAACTTTATTAGGGTCCGATTTATCTGTAGATCAAAAACAATCTTTATTTGAAAAAATTTTAAAATACATAGATATTAATGCTAAATTACCTTCAGAATTTATAGAAGTTATTGATAAATTCTACACTTTATTTTCTAAAGGAAATTTATATTATATTTCAGGAAAGATCGAAGAGTCAAAAAAGTATTTAGAAAAAGCTCAACAACAACTCAAAAAAATACCTGATGGAGCTGCCAAATGCATTATGTTATTGAGTAGCATAATGCAGTTAAAGATTATTAAGAATGAAGATGCTACTTTTGAACTATTAACAGAGTTTGAAAATAAAATAAGCACTATAAAACTCAAGCAAACAATCCTAAGTTTTTTTCATTTTGTTATGTTGTCTTTCTATGCTCAAGAAGAAAATCTAAAAAAAATGGAATTTTATGCACAAAAATTCCCAGAAAAAGTTTTTAAATTTGAGGATATTCTAAATGACATAGCACAAGAAATAAAATTATCAAAAATTAATAAAAACCCAGAAGCTGCCGCTAGAGAAACGAGAGAACTAATGTCTGAGAGTTTCAAGAAAATGGGAATAACTGAAAGTTTCCCAAGAATGTATGCATTATATGCAGTAGGAGAAGCGTATTTAGGAAATAATGACATTGAAAATGGATTAAGAATATTAAAAGAATTGCACCCAATACCAGAAGACTTTCCACCTATAACTTTTTTTGGTAATGATATAGATTTGAAAAATGCGATAAATACTCTTGTAAAATCAACATATGAGAAAATGTTTCGAAATAAGAACTTATCAGCATGTGAACAGATAGAAAGAAGCAAATTACTTACAGAAGAAGAGATTCAAGAAATTAACCAAAAAGTATTAATAGATGAAGAAGAACTAGCAAAAGCCTCACTTGAACTAGAAAAAGCCAAACTTGAAGAAGAAAAAGCCTCACTTGAACTAGAAAAAGCCTCACTTGAACTAGAACGAGCAAAGAAATGGGTGAACTGCATTTTTATACCACTAACAGGTTTGGTGCTGTCTTTTTTAGCTTATACTGCTTTAAATCTAAATAAACAAAACTAAGCGAAAACTCAATTAAGAATATTTCTTAATAAAAGACTCAACACCCTGGGCTATGCCAAGTGATATTTTCTCTAAATAGGCTGTTTTTCTAATGTTATCTCTTTCTTGAGGGTTTGTAATAAAGCCTGCTTCTACTAAAATAGCTGGCATTTTAGTCTCCCTTATCACACAAAATTTACCTCTTCAAACACCTCGAGATCTTGCATTAGTTTTATTTATAACATCTTGTAGAACGCAGCTTGCTAAATTTTGAGATTTTTTTTCTTTTCAAATAAATTATTTATCCAATTAAACACCAAAGGCAATTGTCGCCAATAATAATCAAAAGGTCTTAAATTTGAAAGCTGGTGTTTTAACATATTTTCCCATTCTGAAATAAGAATGTCTTTTTGCTGATGCTTTTTAATCACTTCTAATTTTGGAATTGGTATCTTTTTAAAAGCACTTTTCTCTTTCACAGCTTGTAAAAATTTTGAATCACTTTTCACTAAGTGTTTATTTTTATATAGAAAAACCACATCATATAAATCACGTGGTCTAGCTCTTTCAGCTAAAGCTCTGAGTTTTTCTGCAAACATTTCTTCATAACAATACGTTAAAGCTTTTGGAAGAACTAAAGGTTTATCTGAATATGGATAATAGATATTTCTTTTTTCCTGTAATAAACAAATTTTTTCGTGAATTGAAAGATCTAATTTTATAGTAGGTAGATTATTTCGTCGTTTCTGCATTATTGGGCCAAGATAAGATAGCTTGCCTCTAATAGATAACAGACGTTGAGGATTTTCATAAAATTCAATAGAGATATTTTTGACTGGAATTTCAATTCCTGATTTTTCATAAATCCACTCAGCAATTTCTTGTAAAATAATCTTCAAACCCATCTGATCTAAATGAAATTGATTTTTCAAAGAAAAATCCAAGTCTTCAGAGAACCTATACTGTTTAAAAAAACATTTTTTCAGACATGTTCCTCCTTTGAAAATCCATGATTTATTACAGCTATTATGTGATTGAATCCCCATTAGGATCCAACCTAAAACATAATCTTTTTCGATAGTAGACGGTAGTAATCCTAAAGATTTAGCTATTTGAAAAATTTCATTTTTATGAATCATTTGAAACCTTTGTTATATCAAAATTTTCAGGAATCCAAAGATTCCATTTTTTAACAAGTCTTCGAGATCTTAACTTAGGATCGAGTTTTGAATTTCCCTTGCTTAAATATTGAATACATTTATTAATGATATCTTTTTCTTCAGGTTTAATTATTGAGAGTAAAAATCCTAATCTTTTAAAAATCGCTCTATTTTTCATTTTTTTCGCATACTCAATAAGTATTTCTAAATTGATATAAGATGAAGATAGATATTTTTTGAAAATATCAATAATCAAGCGTATTCCTCCTCCAACAGCAGGGTCATTTAACATATCTATTATTGTTTTATGAGGATCGGATATCTGAATTTTAATTTGTTCCTTCCAAATAGTTTTCAATCCAAACATTTTATCAGAATTAAGTTTAGAAATTAAAAAAGAAATATTTTTAATATTCTTAATTTTTCCATTAATATGCTGCGAGGTAAATACAATTGTTTTTTCAAAAATCTGTTCAGTAAAATCCCAATATTCAGCTGCTGACCATCCTCCAATATAACAAGGAGAATATAAACCTTCTGCTATGATCCATGGATCTATAAAAGTTTGATCTAAAGATTCGAGAGATAATTCTATTGGCAAGTAGACCCCTCTTTGAATTCTGTATACCCAGCCATTTTTCGCCCATCCATTTAAAAAACCCCTAGCTGTTCTTAAAGAAACTTCCAAATATTTAGAAACAAGCTTAGAAGTAATACACCCTTGATGTGTATATTGTAAAACTTTCGATAAACGTTGCCTTGAGAGTTTACCAATTCCTGCTAAATTTGATTTTTGGTACATCCTATTCACTTTTTACTTACTAATCATTGTCTTCATTTAATTTCAATATACCAGAAAGGTACATTATAATCAATATTTAACTGTTAATCTATAGCGAATAATGAATAGGATACACCTTGATTAACCCGAAACACTTAAAAATAAATATGTTATGAATATTTCTTA
>JAAKFN010000142.1 GCA_011065045.1 Candidatus Anoxychlamydiales bacterium | reverse complement strand
TTGTAAAAGAAGTATTTGGAAATTTTTGAATTATTATTTTTGAGTATTTGATAACTTCTATCCACTCAGATTTTTCAAAAGCATGATTTGCTAGAGTAAAAAATTCATATGCCGTTTGATTTGGAGTTACTTGATATGAATACATCGGGCTAAATAACAATAAGCAACTAAGTAAAAAATATTTAATTAATTTCATTTAATTTCCTTAAATTTCATATAAGAATTTAAAAAAAAAGCAATTAAAAGTCAACCTGAGATAACCTCTTCGATTCCAGAAATATTTAAAATTTTATTTTTAAAATCAGGTTGGAAATTAATTTTTAAATTTGATGCTATTTCCAAAAGTCCAATTTTTTGATTTTCATTAAAAAATTCTAATTCAACTGCTGTCCTTCCGGGATTCGATCTAAAAATCTCTTTTAGTTCTAAAATTTGAGATAAGCGAATATCATTTGCATTTAGACGAATTTTAATATTTGAAATGAAATTTGTCTCTTTTTTAGGTTCATTTTTATCTTTCATAAAAGCATTTCTTTTTTTTCTAAACTCATAACCATTTAACTTGTTTTTAAATTTATCAAAAGCATCATCGCAGCTTTTTATCATTTTATCATCAGCGAGACTTAAATCTTCTAGCCATTTACATTGCAGTTTTAGAGTTTTATCAACTTTTTCAATTTGTAAGATAGCATATACTAATTGATTTTCTTGCAAAAGTGAAGTTTTTTGAGAATATAATTCTGGCCAAATAGGAAGTTCGTATCTTTCCATACCATCTGAAATAGTAAGTATTGCAAATTTTCTTTGAGCTTTTGAAATTCTATATTTCACTTCATCTATCACAAAAGCCGATCTTACAATTACTGTTTTATCAAAGTTTTCTAAATCTTTTAAAGGCACGCAACTGAGTCTTTTCAAAATATCTTTGTATTTATCCATAGGATGACCTGTTAGATAAAAACCAAGGAGTTCTTTTTCTAAAAGTAGTTTTTGTATTTGAGATATTTGATGAGAAATTTTCGGTGGAACAGAAAAATTATCTTTTTCTTCTTTTAGAAGAGAGAAAAGGTTCATAACACCTTTTGCATTATCTTCTTGTTCTTTTGTTGCCTGATCATACATTTTTTCTACACTGATTTTCATCTCAGGTCTTGTCCATGTAGAAAAATCAAATCCACCGCTATCGATTAAAAGTTCGATATTTTTTTTGCCAACTCTTGATTTATCTACTCTTTTGATAAAATCGAAAAGATTTTTATAAGTTCCATTATTATTCCTCTCTTCGACAATTGCCTCTACAACATTAGAACCAATGCCTTTAATCGCAGACATTGCAAATCTAATACCATCTTTCGTAGAAATAAACTCATCTTCAGCTTCATTTACAGATGGGGGCAAAATTGCAATATCTAAAGATTTACACTCTCTTATAAATTTCGCAACTTTTGAAAGATCATATCTATCACAAGTCATTAAAGCAGCGAGCCACTCTTTTGTGTAGTTAGCTTTAAAATAAGCTGTTACATAAGATATGAAGGCATATGCTGTCGCATGAGATTTATTAAATCCATAAGACGCAAATTTTTCTATTTTATTAAAAATATTTTCAGATATTCTCTCATCTATACCATTTTTTTTAGCGCCTTCAACAAACTTTTGTCTTTGGCTTGCCATCTCCTTTAGATCTTTTTTACCCATCGCTCTTCTTAAAACATCACCTTCTCCAAGAGAGAATCCTGCTAACGCTGATGCTATTTGCATAACTTGCTCTTGATAAATCATCACACCATAGGTCTCTTTTAAGATATCTTTCATCAACGGATGATCTATCTCAATTTTTTCTCTGCCATGTTTTCTGCTTATAAAAGATGGAATCATATCCATAGGACCTGGTCTATATAGGGCTTCTACCGCTATAATTTCTTCAAAAATGTCGATGTGAAGTTGTTTAGCGAGGCCTTGAATTCCCTGAGACTCTAACTGAAATACCCCGAGTGTTTTACCTTTATTTAGAAGATCAAAAGTAGGTTTATCATTTAAAGGAAGATTTTCCCAATCGATTTTTCTACCTGTATTTTTTTCAACCAACGCGCAAGCTTTTTGGATACAAGTTAGAGTTTTAAGACCTAAAAAGTCTATTTTTAAAAGACCTATAGCCTCCACTGGTTTCATGGAATATTGGGTTACTGCCATCTCGGAGTCTTTTGCAATACAAATAGGTATATTATCGGTCAAAGGTTTTGCAGATATTATTATTCCAGCTGCATGTGTAGAGGTATTTCTTATCGATCCTTCAATAGTTTTTGCAATATCGATAATTCTTTTTGCATCTTTATCATTTTCATACATCTGTTTTAGCTCTGGATCTATTTGAATCGCTTTTTCAAGCGTCATATTTGGATCTTCAGGAACTAATTTTGCAATACTGTTTACATGAGATAGAGGAACCGATAAAACCCTTCCAACATCTTTGATTGCCATTTTGGCTTTCATGGTTCCAAAAGTAATTATTTGAGCTACTTTTTCTTTTCCATATTTTTTAACAGTATAATCTATCACTTCAGATCTTCTATCCATACAGATATCAACGTCAATATCAGGATAAGCAATTCTTTCGGGATTTATAAATCTTTCAAAGAAGAGATTAAATCGTAGAGGTTCTATGTCAGTAATACCGATAAGATAAGATATTATTGACCCTGCAGCAGATCCTCTTCCAGGCCCTACTGGTATATTTTTACTTTTTGCCCATGATATAAAATCATAAACTATCAAAAAGTAATCGCACATTCCTTTAGAAGAAATCAGCTCAAACTCATGTTTTAGTCTTTTATCTATAATATCTTTTGGATCTTCATCAGGAAATTTTGCTTTAACTTCATTTAACTTCTCTTCAGGATATCTTTTATCTATAGCATCAGTGCATAATTTTAAGAGATACTCTTCTGCTTTTTTAGCTCTATTGTCTGTCTCTTTTAATCCTGGAGGATAAAAAACTGGATAATGTTTAGTTTTAAGATCAAACGAAAAGTTGCATTTATCAGCAATTTCTATAGTATTTTTTAAACAGATCTCAGAGCCGTCGAATAATTTTTGCATTTGATCAGGAGATTTAAAATAATATTCATGAGAGGGATAAGTTTTTCTTTTAGGGTTTGCTATTTTATATCTTGGAATTCCTTTAGAGTCTCTTTCCCAAATCTCACAAGGAACATTCGAAGCTATATTTAATAAAATTTCATGACCTTTCCAATCCGGAGCTTTCGCGTAGTGAACATCGTTGGTAGCTACGCATTTGATACTGTATTTATCAGAATATTTTAAAAATTCATCTTTTAATTTTTTCTCTTTTTCGACAAAAGATGTTAATTTTTGATAAACCCAAGACTCTTTTTTCATTTGGTCTTTTTCAATATCTTCATCTGACATCTGATGTAGCGCAATTTCAAAATAAAAATCATCTTTAAAAACCTCTGAAAACCAAGAGATTTCTTTTTCAATTTCCTCAGATGTATCATTTAATATTTTATGACTTAAAGATGAGTTTGCAGGTCCTGATAAACAAACCAATCCCTCAGAGTGTTCTTTTAAAAGATCTTTATCGATTCTTGGGTAGTAGTAAAATCCCTCAACGTATCCCTTTGATGAAAGAGCGCACAGGTTTTTATATCCGATTTCATTTTTTATAAGCAAAACCAATGGATGCGCCATTGGAGTATTTGCTCTTCTTTTCTTTTCAAATCTCGATCCATTAGCTACCCAGATTTCGCAGCCGATTATTGGTTTTATATCTAGATCAATACATGCCTTATAAAACTCTATTGCACCACTCATGTTATAGCTATCTGTCAGTGCGATAGCTTTCATATTATTTTCTTTTGCAAGGCGCGCTAATTTTTTAGCTTCAATTGTTGAATCTAATATTGAATATCTAGAGTGGTTATGTAGTGAAATCCAAGACATTTTTTTATCCTTTTCTTGCAAGAAAACCCTTTCCTTTAGGGAAGGGATGAATTGCCAATATTAAAAAATGCTGGCTTAAATGCTTTTAAAGCCTCCGCCAGCTAGAGTAATCCACTTCGGGG
>JAAKFN010000141.1 GCA_011065045.1 Candidatus Anoxychlamydiales bacterium | reverse complement strand
GATTTAAGGGCAGCAGCCATGTTATCTCCTTGATTTATTTTTTTGATTTGAGAGAAAAAGAGTAGGTAATTTCAGAAATTAAATAAATAAAAAATTCTTAAAAAAAAAGAAAAACCAGCCTAATTTAGGACTGGTTTTTAAGTTTAGATTAACCGGTGCAGTTTAGGAAGGCTGCTTGAGTTTGCTCAGCGCATGAAACTGATGGATGTCGCCAAGCATTTACTTTTCCAGCTAAAGTAGATGACTTGGATTGAGTGCACTCAAATGCACTAAGACATAAGGTGGAGTTTCTAAATGTAAGGATTTCATAAACTCCTAAAGATGCAGCAAGTATAGCCGTTCCTGCATATAGGACTTTTGATCTCATCTTGGTAGTTTTATAAGATGCTAAGCCAAAAGTTGCAGATATTCCAAAAAGAGCTGTTTGAGATGCTATAGATCCCACTGCCATAGCTCTAAATGGTATAAATTCAATTGCTTTATTCCAAGCTCCCTTTGGATTAATATAAGAAGCTGCGTTCTCGATTAGAGGAAAAACTATATTTCCAATAGGTTCTGCGATTGATTTAAATCGTTCATTTGTAAGAGCATTTGCTAGAGCTTTGCTTGGTCTAATATTAGAAGCCGCTTCTGAAAGACCAGAAACAGTATTTGCAATAGGTGCATTAAAAAAACCTTGTAAAGCATGTGTAATATTGCTTGCCATTTTCCCTCCTTTTAGGTGGTTAAAATAAAAGCACTCTATTATTACTATTTTTAAAAATTTAGCAAGTTTTTTAGGGTTTAAAAAAATGTTTATATATTTAGTAGAGGTAAAATAAAAGATTAAAAAAAATGATTATTTTTGCTTTTTGGAATTGGCAACTCTTTTTTTAAGATGAAGAGTAATAGAGAGCTTTTAAGATGAAATCCGTCAAATAATAAATTTAATTGGGTCTAAAAACGTTTAAAATAAATGTAATTTGATGTAATATAATAAGTAATTATAAAAAAATTAGGAGTGCGTTTTGTCTACATCTAAAATTGTAACAATAGGCGCAGTAGCTCTTTTCGGAGTGATTGCAGCTTTAGGGGTTTTTAAGAAAAACCAAAAAAAGACAGATGTTGTTTTTGATACTAGAAATAGTAAAGTTCAAGAAGTCGTAATTGAAGAAAAGCCCAAACCTATTCAAGAGGTAAAAAAAGTTGAAAAAACGAAAGTTGTAAAACAAGAGAGTAAAAAACAAATTAAAAAAGTAGCTTCAAAAGAAGCTAAAGTTGTAGAGGAAAACTTACCTGATGCAGATCTAATAGATAGGCTTTTTGCAACGGACTCATCTAGGCTTCCAATTGTGGATACAGTGACATATACATCTAGAGCTCCATGGATGCAAGGTAGACCCGCTTGGATAGCAGATTATGCATCTCACTACTCAACTACAAGACACTTTATCGCTAGAAGCTTGAACAAGAAAGCTGATTATTTTACTCAAAAGATTGCTCAAGGAGATAGATTTAACGTACTGAGAGATGATAAAAATATAAAGTTTCATCTAGTTATTGATATCAATAGATCAAAACTTTGGTTCTACTATTTCGATGAAGATACAAATGAAAGAGCTTTATTAAAAACATATAATGTAGGACTTGGAAGAAAAGAGACTAAAAGAGAATCTGGCTTTTTAACCCCAAAAGGTAAATATACTCTAGGATCTAAAGTAGCTATTTATAAACCAAATACTGTGGGATATTTTCAAGATAATAAAATTGAGATGATCAGAGTTTTTGGAACAAGATGGATACCATTTGATCAAGAAGTTGAAAACTGCACTGAAGCTGCAAAAGGACTAGGAATCCATGGAGCTCCATGGGTTGAATCTTCTTCAGGAGAGCTTGTAGAAGATAGATCTAAAATTGGAAAGCAGGATAGTGATGGATGTATCAGACTATTTTCTGAAGATATAGAAGAGATTTTTTCAATAGTAATATCAAGACCTACAACTATTGAGCTTGTAAATGACTTTCATGATGCAAAGCTTCCGGGCGTTGAAAAAATAATAAAATAAGGTAAAATTTATGGAAATACTACCTCATGAAAAATCGATTTATGAATATGAAGAGACGATTAAGCAAGTCGAAGAGCAGAATAAAAATAATGCTCTTTGGACTAAAGATGAAATCGAAAAGATAAAAAGAAAACTAAAAAAACTAAAACAAAAGATCTATTCTAATCTATCTGTTTGGGATAGAGTTTTGATTAGTAGACATGCCAGTAGACCTCATACAATTGATTATTTAGAAAATATTGCAGATGAATATCAAGAGATTTATGGTGATAGAACTCTGATGGATGACCCATCAATTATTACAGCTTTAGCGAAAATAGATGGGAAAAAATTTGTAGTTATAGGCCAAGAAAAGGGAAAAGATACAGATTCTAGAATTTATAGAAATTTTGGAATGACTCATCCCGAGGGTTTTAGAAAAGCTCTAAGAGCTATGAAACTTGCTGAGAAATTTAATATTCCTGTTGTAACATTTATAGATACTCCAGGAGCTTATCCAGGTCTTAGCGCTGAAGAAAGAGGACAAGGAGCTATAATAGCTAAAAATCTTTTTGAGATGTCAAGACTTAAAACCCCTATAATTGTTGTTTTAATAGGAGAGGGTTGTTCTGGAGGAGCTTTGGGTATTGGTGTTGGTGATAAAATAGGTATGTTAGAGCATTCATATTATTCTGTGATTTCACCAGAGGGTTGCGCTTCTATTTTATATAAGGATAAAACAAAAAATGAAAAAGCTGCAGAAGCTCTGAAGATGCAATCTGAAGATCTTTTGAAGTTAAATGTTATAGATGAGATTATAAAAGAGCCTCAAGGAGGAGCTCATCTAGATCCTAAGGCAGCATATAAAAATGTGAAATCATTTATTTTGAACTCTTTTGATAGCTTGAAAAATATTAAAGATGATAGTCTTTTGGATAAGCGTTACGAAAAGTTTCGCTCAATGGGTGAATTTATCAAAAATTAGTAAAATATGAGACTACTTCTTAAAGCTGCTTTAAAAAATTCAAAGCATCTCTCTTTAGCAATAATTGTATTAGTTACTTTGCAATTTATGAGCATTGCAAATCAAATGGAGATGTTTTCTTTAGGGTTTATTGCAAATACCGGAGCTGATTTTTTTACTCTTTTTGGTAAAGATAGAAAAAGAAAACTTCATTCAAATGATAAGGTATCCCTTAAGGATGTTCAAGAAAAATGGAATGCTATAGATACTGATAAAAATGGAGTTATCTCTAAAAAAGATGCAGCGATTTATATAGCAGGCAGAAAAAATTCAAATCCATTAAATCGTATTTTTAGAGTTGTAGCTAATAAATTAAACTTAGAAGGCAATTTTGCAGGGCTTGTCTATATTTTAATCTTTGTAGCTCTTTTTAAAGCTGTATTTTTATTTGTCTCGAGATATTTTACTCAAGTTTTATCTATAAGAATTACAAGAGATCTTCGTCTGCAGTTCTTTGAGCATATCCAGTCGCTTCCCCTGAGTTTTTATCAGGAGCATAATATGGGGAGTTTATCTACAAGAGCAGTAGGAGATGCTTCGCAAATTGCTTCTTCAATAAATTCTTTAATTACAAACTATTTTCAAACACCCTTTGCCATTTGCGGTGCTCTCACTGCTTGTTTTTATCTTTCCTGGAAACTATCTTTAATTATTTTTATCGGGATGCCGATGATAATTTTGCCAGTTGTTTTTTTAACTAAAAGAATCAAAAAAGTTGCTCGTGAAATTCAAAAAAATCAAGAGAGTTTTAATTCTGTTTTATTAGATTTTTTAGGGGGGATTCAGACGATAAAAATCTTTGCTATGGAAAAGTTCACCCTAAAAAAATATAACGAACAAAACATGCAAATGGCTTATCTAGAGAGTAAAAATGCTAAATATACTCTTTTAACTCGTCCTGTTTTACATCTTATTACCACTTCTTGCATGGCGACAGTTGTAATGTTAGGTCTTTATACTTTAAATATGAGCATCCCTGTTTTATTAGTTTTTGTAGCGTCACTTCATCTATTTTATGAACCTGTTAAAAAGTTTGCTGAAG
>JAAKFN010000140.1 GCA_011065045.1 Candidatus Anoxychlamydiales bacterium | reverse complement strand
CATTTTTTGATGTTAGAAAATATAGAGAGTATTTTAATTCAGAAGATCTGAAGGAAACTGCAAAATTCAAAGCTGCAGTTGATCTATTTGAGCCAGGTAGTACTATGAAGCCGATAACTCTCGCTATTTGCTTAAAAGCAAATGAGGAGTTAGCTCTTGAGGGAAGAGTTCCAATTTTTTTACCAGATGAGAAAATATCGACATCAAATGGACATTTTCCCGGTAGATCAAAACCCATTCAAGATGCAAGGGTTCATAAATATTTAAATCTATATTTAGCTATTCAAAAATCTTCAAATATCTATGTTGCAACTTTAGTAGATAGATTAATTAATACTATGGGAGAGAAATGGTATAGAGACGCTTTAATAGATCTTTTTGGATTTTCAGAAAAAACTGGGATAGAATTTCCTTTTGAAGCGAGAGGTTTTGTTCCAGATTTTAATAAGTATTATCAAAACAAAGCCCCTGAGTGGTCCAAATCAACACCATATTCTCTTGCTATGGGATATAATATTTTAACAAACTCTTTTCAAATGATCAGAGCCTTTTCAATTATCGCAAATGAAGGAAAAGATGTAACTCCCACAATCTTAAAAAAAATTATCATGAATGATGATGGAATTGAAAAAGTACTAGTAGATAACACAAAAAATTTTGATTTTCAAAATAGAAGACAAATTTTGTCAAAATCTTCTTGTAGACTCATCAAAAAATCTATGAAATTTATCACAAAACCAGGGGGAACATCTAGACTCGCTGACGTCTATGGTTATACCGATGCAGGGAAATCTGGCACTGCTGAAAAAATTGTAAATGGAAGATATTCAAAAGATAAAAATATCTCATCTTTTATAGGGTTTGTTCCTGTAGAAAAACCAAAATTTGTTTTAATGGTAGTTGTAGATGAGCCAGAGAAAAAATATGTTCCAGGCTTAGGTCCTGCTCAAATTGGAGGGATCTGTGCTGGTCCCATATTTAAAGAGATCGCAACAAGATCTCTAAATTATTTAGGTGTTGCTCCAGATGATCCTTTCGGTTATCCTTATCCTGATCCAAGATCAGATCCAACTAATGCTGATTGGTCTCTCGAGGTAAAATATTTAGCTGAGTTATACAATCATTGGAATAAATAAGTGAAACTAAAAAAGCTTTTAAAAAACATCTCCTACATTGAAATTAAAGGACCAAAAGATATAGAAATATCTAGCATTACTCAAGATTCAAGATTAGCTTCTTACAATGGACTTTTTATAGCAAGAAAAGGAAAAAACTTTGATGGATCAAAATTTTTAGATGAAGCTATTTCCGCGGGATCCAAAGCCGCTATTGTAGATATTTATGATCCCTTTTTAAAAAATATTACTCAAGTGATAGTAGATGATGTATCATTAATTGAAGCTGATATTGCTACAAATTTTTATGAAAATCCCTCAAAAAAACTTTTTAATATTGGTATTACTGGAACAAATGGTAAAACTACAACAAGCTATTTAATAAAACATATCTTAGATCAAAATGAAAAAAAAACAGCACTTCTTGGCACCATTGAATATATTTTAGGAGATACTAAAATTGAAGCAAAGTTAACTACACCAGATAGCATAAGTATCCAAAAATATTTAAAAGAAGCTGTAGATAATGATCTAAAGTATCTATGCATGGAAGTATCATCTCATGCTCTAGAACAAAACAGACAAAAAAATATAGATTTTGATATAGCAATATTTACCAATTTAAGTTTAGATCACTTAGATTATCATGAAACCTTTGAAAATTATAAAAATGCTAAAAAAAAGCTATTTGATTCATTAGATGAACACTCGTCTTCTATTGTTAATATCGATGATGAAAACTTCAAACACCTCATAAAGGATACCAAATCAAAAATATTTACTTATTCTATTAAACAAAAAGCAGATCTTTTTGCAACTGACATCAAATATAGTTTAAAGGGGACTTCATTTACTCTAAATTATAAAAATGAAAAAATAGATTTTTTTACTCCTCTAATTGGAGAGTATAATATCTATAACGTAATAGCTGCTCTCTTAGTGGGTCTCAGATTAAAAATCGACCCGCAAAAATTAAAAGAAGATGTGAAAAATTTTAAATTTGTTAAAGGCCGGCTTGAAAAAGTTAAAAACAGTAAAAACTTAAATATCTTTGTGGATTTTGCTCATACACCAGATGCTTTAGAAAATGTTTTGAAAACTTTGAAAACAATACTGAATCAAGAAAATTTGGAAAATAATAAAAAATTTAAAATCATTAATGTTTTCGGCTGCGGTGGCAGTCGAGACAAATCTAAAAGACCATTAATGGCCAAAGCATCTGAAGAATTTTCAGATATTTCTATTGTTACATCTGATAATCCAAGATCAGAGAATCCTCAAAAAATTATCGATGATATTGAAGAGGGTTTCTCCTCAAACAAAACAAATGTCATAATCGAAAAAGACAGAAAAAAAGCAATCGAAATAGCAATAAAACTTGCCAATTCTCAAGATATCATTATAATTACTGGAAAGGGCCATGAATCGTATCAAATTTTTGAAAACGTAACTTTAGAGTTTGATGATAGTATAATTTCTAAACAAATATGTAACTCCCTATAGGTTTATAAATGATTTATAGATTATTTTTTCTGCTTTCTTTTCTCTTCTCAAATTTTTTATATTCAGCTCCTCAGAAAATAGTTGCCGCTGCTTACAAAAATAAAACGATTAGAAGACCTGTTATCGTTTTAGATGCAGGACACGGTGGCAGAGATGAGGGTGCAAAAATTAGATATCCTTATTTAGAAGAAAAAAAACTTACTCTCTCGGCTACTTTATTTACAAAAAAATATCTAGAGCAACTCGGTTATAAAGTAATCCTAACTAGAGCTAAAGATTATTTCATTCCTCTTAAAAAAAGGGCGGAGGTTGCAAACACTGCAAAAGCAGAACTTTTTGTGAGTATTCATTTTAATTCATGTCCTAATAAAATCGCTCACGGTATTGAAATCTATTATCACAATTCTTTAGAGAACAAAGCTAAATCAAAAAATTCTCAGAATTTAGCAAGTTGCGTTCTACAAGATGTTATAAATAAAACTAATGCAAGATCTAGAGGAGTTAGAAGAGGTAAATTTTGTGTGATAAGAGAGACTAAAATGCCAGCTATTTTAGTAGAAGCAGGTTTTATCACAAATCCACAAGAAAGAGATAATATTAGGAAAACTGCCTATCTAGAGAAAATATCTCTCGGTATTGCTCAAGGGATAGAGTCTTTTATTAAGAAATATTCTTAAAATAGTTCTTGTCAAAAATTAAATATAGAATATAGAATTTAGTATTAATTTTTAAATTATTGAAAATAATGGCTGCTATTTCATTATCATCTAGAAACCCTCCAGAAGAATTTATATGTTCGCTTTCTCATGAAATTATGAAAGAGCCTGTTATAACTAAATGTTCTCATACTTTTGAAGAATCAAAAATTAAGAAATGGTTAGAAGATAGTTCAAGTTGCCCGTTGTGTCGTTCAAGAATTCAACGTACAGATCTAATCTTAAATAGAGCCCTAATGGGCTGCATTCAAAGCTTTATCAGTTCTAAAGAAGATATAAAGATCCCTTTTAGTGCGGAAGTTATTGGTTGGGGGAAAAGTTTATCGTATGGTGTCTCAGCCTTTTCAACTCCTTATGCTATAAAGACATTTTTTGATTTTGCGCATAACTATAAAGGTTTTGTACTTCCAATTGCTGCAACTGTTTTTTTTAGTGGTTTTGTGTTTTTAGACAACAATGATAGATATAGATATAAAATGGAAAAAAAAGTTACTCATGGTTTGAAAACTTTAACAAAATTGAGTAAATATATTTTAAAATATAATAAAAAAGAACTAGTTGTAACATTAGCATTAGCTGGAGGGATAGCTTCTCATTGGAATTGTTATAATGTAGCTTTATCAGTTTTGTTTGCTGGAGCTTCATATATATCAGGCCAAATAAAAAACAAAGAGCAAGGTTAATGACCTAAATTGGAACAATTATTAAGAAATATTCATAACATATTTATTTTTAAGTGTTTCGGGTTAATCAAGGTGTATCCTATTCATTATTCGCTATAGATTAACAGTTAAATATTGATTATAATGTACCTTTCTGGTATATTGA
>JAAKFN010000014.1 GCA_011065045.1 Candidatus Anoxychlamydiales bacterium | reverse complement strand
ATTCTTTTGTACACCCATTATTTTAGAAAAACAAAAAAAAGACTCTTCACACAAAGAACATCTTTTTTCAAAAGAATAAAGGCTAATATTACCAATCAAGTATGTAATAAAAAACAAAGAAAAAAACAACTTTTTCATCGAGAACTCCATTTAAAATGAAAAAGACTGTCTTTTTTTTATTAAAATTTCAAGCAATATTTATTTCTTTTGAATTGGCATGTATATACTAAAATATAAAAATTAAAATTACATTACTTTCAATGAGGAAGAGACCATTTTTTCTTAAGCTCTTTTAACCTATTATCTTTTTCCATCTGAGCTATTGAAGCATTAAAAAGATTTAATAGATCTTGGTTTTGATCTTTTAAAGTAACAAGTCTTATTGCTTGATCGTTTAAAGGGGGCTCAACTGTTTTTAGCTGATTTTGATATAGATCAGTTGCATATTTATAAGCTGGAATAATAGATAAAATAGCGCCTTCTATATTTCCATTTGCAATATCATCTAACATTGTTGGAAGAGAAATATAAGGCTCCTCAAAAATATTTGCATATTTCTGTAAAAAAATAACTGATCCTGTATCTGAGATGTAGCCTACATGTTTATTTAGCATATTACTTAGTGATTTATATTTTGCCTCTTTTGCAATCATCAAAACAAAACCTGTTTTAATAATATCTTTTGAAAAGTCATATTTTGCTTTGTTAAAATTATAGGGCTCCATAGGAGATAGAATAGCTGCATATTTTTTTTTCTTAAGATCAATGGGTAATTCATCGAAGTTATTATCTATAATTTCAAAATAAATTTTTTTCTCTTTAGAGATTTCAAGAAGTAGATCATTTATAAATCCATTTAGGTTAGCTTCGACTCCGTTTAAAGCTAGAGAATACCAGCTTTTATCTATAGCAATGGAATATGGTTTTGTCTTTTCAACGCAGGACACTAAAAAAAGTGTAACTATACAAAGTAGTATTTTTTTCATTAAAATATTTTTCTTTTCTTATTATCTTATCTCAAGTGAATTTTAATTGAAAATATTATTCAAACCTGAAATGCTATTAAGAGCTAAAATGGATAAAACATGTTTCCTAATAAAAAAATAGTCTATGTTTTTGTGTCTATCGGAGATGAAAATCCAAATATATCTAAAGAAGTTAAAAAAAAATCAGTTTTTGAGAATAATTTCTTTAGATTTTTTAAAAAAAAGAAAGTTTTAAAAGAAAATAAAACAGATCTTTATCAGATTTTAGATAAGCTAACATCTTCTATTTCAAAATATAGCGAAAAAAAATGCTACTCTTTTTACTTAAATAAAGAAGAGAGCCATGAAAAATTTATAACTGATATTCAAAAAGAAAACGCTGATAGATATTATGTTTTTCCTATGTATCCTCAATATAATTTAGATTTGAATCAAATAGCTAACTTCTTTTCATTGAGTTTATATGATGATGTTGTAGAGAAATTTTTCTGGATAAAATCCTACGGACAACACCCAATTTTTGCAAAAGCTATTCAAAAAACAATAAAAAGTGTTTTGAAAAAAAATAGTTTAGATGAAAAAGATACTTTTTTTTTATTTTTAGCAAAGAGTCCTACAACTTATAGTCCATTATATTATTTTGAGAGTGAAGTCACCTGTCAAAATACTGTAAAAGCTTTTCCTTATGTAGAAGGAATTTTACATTTTTTCTCAGATGATATTCTAGATTTTAAGATAAAAGAAGTAAAAAAAAGAAAAAATGTAATTATTATTCCGATATCTTCTTTGACAGATGATTATAAATTGAGAGGGAAACTAAGTGACTTTCAAACATATCTTGAAGAGAAAAAAAAGCATGTTTTTATAACTAAAACTCTAAATCAAAGTAGCTATTTTATTCGATCAATTTTCGATATAATCGATGAGAAAAATTTTGTCTCAAATGAGATGCTATTAATGTAACAAATTTTTTGAGATAAAAAAACAATTTTTCTCAAAGTCAAAAGATGTTATAACTATAAATAAGAAGTAACGTAAAAAAAGTGTGGGTATGAAAAAACTATTATTTGTTTTTTTAATTTCAATTTTTCTAACTGGCTGTGAGAAAAATCAATCAATAGTAACCTCAGTAGATGAAAGACAAGCAAACGAGATCGTTGTTTTTTTAGCATCAAAAGGCATTGCTGCTCAAAAAATTCAAACAGCTGTAGCAGCAGGAACTACAGCTACAGCTGCTACATATGATATCTATGTAGATAAAGATAAGTTAATAGAAGCTATGACAATACTCTCAGACAATGGTCTTCCAAGAATTCAAGGAACGAATCTTTTAGAGCTTTTTGCTCAGCAAGGTCTTATGACAACGGATAAAGAGGAGACGATAAAATATCAAGCAGGATTAGAAGTAGAATTAGAAAATACAATTAGAAAAATAGACGGGGTAATTGATGCTGATGTAAAAATATCATTTCCTACTACTACAGAGACAGGATTAATTGATACAGAAACTCCAAAACTAAAATCTGCGATATATGTGAAACACCAAGGTGTTTTTGATGATCCAAACCAACATTTAGAGAGCAAAGTAAAAAGATTAGTATCTGGAAGCATTGATAATTTAAGCTTTGATGATGTAACTGTAATTTCAGATAAATCTAAATTTACTGATGTTATATTACCAACAGATTCTCAAATGCTCGGCGCTAAAGCTTTAGACAAAGACTATGTAAAAATCTGGTCTATTATTATGACCAAAAGCTCAGCAAAAACGTTTAGATTTATATTCTTTTTACTTATTTTCATTGTTTTCGCATTTGCAGGATCACTCGGGTTCCTTATATATAAATTTTATCCTCAAATAAAATCGAAATATATAAAAAATAAATGAAAAAAACAATAGTTTTCAAAAAATTTTTGGAAAGTTTCGATAAGAGCAATAAACTTATAAAATATTTAACAAATCCAGAGATTGAAAATTTAAATAGGATTCCTTCATTTGCAAAGATTAAAAATTCTAGATTTTCTAAAGAATCTATTATAGATAGCACTCATTACTCTTGGTTCATTCCGATGTTAAATATCTATTCAAATAAAGAAGCATCAATGTTTTTGCTTGCACTAAAAAAACAACAAAAAAAATCTCTACAAAATATTTTAGACTTAGAAGATATTGAAAATGATTTAAACTCAAGTGTTAAATCATTTTTAAAAGATCTACTTTTAAGAAGTCTAGTTAAAAAAGAAGATCAACTACTTGGTGTAGATTTTCTTTTTGATTCCAAATTGAATAATCTTTTATTTCTTTCGAAAAATTCCCTTGTTAAATTAATAGATTTTCTCGGTATGTATGACCTAGCAAAAGAGTTAAAGTTCATCGTTGAAAAGAAAAAGTTAAAAAAAATTTATTCCTATTTGAAAGAAGATGAGAAAAAGTTTTTAAAAGAGATCCTACATTATAAAGAGCCATTTTCAACTAAAAGAATCAATATCGAAAAATATAGCCATGACAAAAAAAAGCTCAGAAACGCCCTACATAGATGTGGCCTTTTAAGGCTCTCTTATGCACTTAGTCCTGAAAGTATTGATCTGATATGGTATGTATGTCATACTCTAGATATTGGAAGGGGAAATTATATCTTTAAAGAGAGTTTAGCAAAAAAACAAACTCAGGCTTCAGATGTAATTACCGAAGAAATTTTAAAAATTATAAATATTATTAAAAGATAAGCTTATGAAGTTTTTTTCATTTTTAAAAGAAGAAATTCACCCTCAGCCCGGCAAGAAAATAATCCCCAAAGAGGAATTTTCTAAGCTAATAGAAGCTAATGAAATTGTAAATATGGCTACAGAAGATGCCGCTATCTATAAAGAAAAGATAAAAAAAGAGTGTGAAACTCTAAAAGAAGAGGCAAAAAAAGAGGGATTTGATGAAGGCCTTAAAAGTTTAAATGAGCATATTTTGAAACTAGATAAAACAGCTAAAGAACTATCAAAAAAATATGAAGAAAAAATACTTCCCATCGCACTTAAAGCTGCTAAAAAAATTGTCTCTGAAGAACTTAAAATGCATCCTGAGGCAATTGTAAATATTATAAGAGGCGCTCTAAAGCCAGTTGCTCAACATGCTAGAGTTAAAATTTTTGTAAATAAACAAGATTTAGAAATACTTGAAAAAGAAAAAGAAAAAATTAAAGAAATCTTACAGTTCACTGATACTGTCACCATTGAAGAAAGAAATGATATTGAACCAGGGGGTTGTATAATAGAGACTGAAAAAGGTATAATCAATGCACAATTAGAAAATCAATTTAGAGCTATTGAAGCGGCTTTTAAAGCTTTTACGAAAAAATAAATTATGAATATAAGAAAAATCACTTTTGCTTTAACATTTTTTTTAGTAATTTTTTCATCCTCTCTTTTTGCTCAAACAGATCCCGGCGCAGTTTCTCAACCAGCATTAGTTACTAAATTAGCAGTTCTTGCAGGGCTTTCTCTTCTGCCTTTTGCTGTAATGATCTTAACCTCTTTTGTGAAAATTATTATTGTTTTATCTCTTTTTAGAAGCGCTTTAGGAGTGCAACAAACACCACCAAATCAAGTATTAACTGGTCTTGCTCTTTTACTTACAATATTCGTTATGTTTCCAACAGGTGTCTTGATGTATAATGCTTCAAAAGAGGTTATTGATAGATCTTCTACAGCTCCTGTTTTTTCTGCATCCTCTGCTCAGCAAATTGTGGAGATCATAGATGCCGCCAAAGAACCTTTTAAAAATTTCTTACAAAGAAATGCACTACCTAAACATATTAAAAGCTTTTATCAAATCGCTAATAAATCATTTCCAGAACCCTATAAAGACTCTTTAAAACCAACTGATCTTATCATTGTAATGCCCTCTTTTATAACGACGCAACTTAAAGCTGCTTTTGAAATTGGTGTACTTATATATTTACCATTTTTTGTAATTGATTTAGTAACATCTAACATCTTACTTGCTATGGGAATGATGATGTTATCTCCCTTGACTATTGCTCTTCCAATTAAACTACTTCTTTTAGTTATGATTGATGGATGGACAATTTTAGTACAAGGGCTAATGATGACATTTAGATAGGAAAAGCTTATGTTTCAAAATGAAATTTATCAACTCACATATCAAGCTTTAATATTAATTTTAATACTATCTGGCCCTCCAATTCTTATTAGTATGGTTTTAGGTCTTTTAGTTGCTATCTTTCAAGCAGCTACTCAAATTCAAGAACAGACTCTATCTTTTACAGTTAAACTTTTTGCTGTAGTAATTACATTAATGCTTTTAGGTGGCTGGTTAAGTGCTCAAATCATTCAATATGCAAATACTATTTTCAGAAATTTCCCCGCGTGGAACCCTTAGATGAATGCGGCAAGCTTAACAGATAGTTATTTAAATTTACTTTTATCTTTTACTCACTTGCAGCCCATTACAGTTTTATCTGCGTTTTTTTTAAGTTTAGCAAGACTTATACCAATTGTGGGTATCGCCCCTTTTTTTGGAGCTAAAATAGCTCCTGCTAACGTTAGAATGATGCTATCTATTGCGCTTTTACTAATCTTACTTCCACAAATTTTACTTTCTTTAAAAGCTGAGATATATTTTGATCTTAGATTTGTAGTTCTTTTGCTAAAAGAGCTTCTGATTGGTTTTATTTTAGGACTTTTAGTCACTATTCCATTTTATATTGCTCAAACTTCTGGAACACTTGTCGATCATATGAGAGGAGCTCAATCACTCCAAGTAACAGATCCAACAACTAACTCTCAAACTGGCCCGATTGGTATTTTTTATAATTATGTACTAATAGTTGTCTTCTTTGCTATTGGCGGTCCCTTTTTTTTTATTGAAGCTATTGGAATGTCATATCATCTACTTCCTATAGATAAGTTATTCAACCCTGCTTTTTTTTCTATGAAACTCCCCCTATGGCAGCTTCTAGTTGGGCTATTGAACTATGTGCTATCTATGGCAATACAGCTCGCAGCTCCACCTTTAATTGGAGTTTTGATGGCTGAGATGTTTTTAGGTATAGCTAATAGAATGGCTCCAAATGTTCAAATCGTGTTTTTGGGGATACCCCTAAAATCTTGGGTTGGTCTTGCTATGCTTGCTGCTGCTTGGTACTATATAGTAAATCAGCTTGGAAAAGAGTCTACTATTTGGTTAAAAACAATTGAAAGTGTCATAAAACATGCTGCTGTAAAATAAAAAATTCATTCTAAGTAATTAACATTAGAAAAGATTTTATTCTACAATTACTTTTTTTTATTTAAAATAAAATGACTAGTTTGTATAATACTATTTAAAAATTATACCTTAGTAAGCATAAAGGAGAATAAAGATATGGTCAAACCAGTTGAACGAAAAACTCTAAGTTTTTTTCCGTTAGCATCAGCTAAAAGTGATGAGAAAGTAGAAATAAAAGTAAAAATAACCGATCATATTAATGGAGTAACATATTGTTGTAAAGGCACATTTCGTGCTTCACATACATTGACAAATTTTCCTGAACAAGCTCGAATTAGATCTATGTTAGAAGAAGCTTTCCCCCAAATAAAAAATTGCAAGTGCACCGCAGTTCGTCAACATTATCTTGAACTTAAAGACTCTAGCATTGAATAAAAAAATATTATTATTATTTTAAGCAAATAACCGATGCATTTCTTCCAGTTTTATTATCTTTTCTAAAAGAGAAATAATCTTTTTCATTGCAATAGGTGCATTCATTTGCAAATTCTATATTTTTATCCTCTAAGCCTGCCTTCATTAATTGATCTTTAGCGATTTTCCATAGATCGAAGTCATAGTTATCTTTTTTATAGGACCAAAAACTCTCTGGAAACTCTTTTTTATAATTTTTAAATTCTGAGTGTTTAGGACACAGTGATGCTGATATACAAGCTACAATATTTTGAGGTTTTGAGTTAAACTTACCCTTCATAAAATCTATAGTTTTTTGATAGATATTTTTAATAAGCCCTCTAAAACCTGCGTGAACAGCTGCTATTATCTCATTTTCTGGATCAAAAATTAATGCAGCTTGGCAATCTGCATGAGTAATTGCAAGAGCCATACCCTTTTCTTTTGTGACGATTGCATCAGCATCAGCTATTTTATCAAGGCTATCTTTTGTTATTTCCACAACATAATTAGAGTGAATTTGATTAACAAAAACAAGATTTGAAGCTTGAATATCTTGTTTAACTAGATCTCTATTCATTTTAACACTATCTGGAGAATCCCCTACTTGGTTTGATAAATTTAAGCTAAAAAATTTATCTTCACTAGCGCCGCCGTGGCGAAGATATGTTTTTGCATCTATTATAGGATGATCTTTTAAAAGATCATATTCAACCCATTGAAGCTTACTTTTTTCAAATTGCATTTTTTTGCCTTTTTATAATTTTCTTTTATATTTTTAACTCAATTCTTAATTTTATGCAAAAGATCTGAGTTATTTTCAAAAAAAATCTCTTAACTAAAAATAAAATCTTAAGTAGTGTGAAAAATAAGGGGAAGATTTTTTTATGAAGATAGATTCGAGATCTCCAAATTTATCATTTGGGATCTTTTTAACTATTGGCGCATATCTTTGTTTTGCACTAGCTGCATCTATTGTAAGAATATTAGATGTTAGAATCCCAACAACTCAGATTCTATTTATGCAATCTATAATATCTGTAATTTTTATAACGCCTATTTTTATAAAAAAAAGACTATTTAGAGTTAAAAAAGAGCTTATAAAACTACATTTGATACGATCTCTATCTGGAGTTGGTAATTTTTTTTGTTATTTTTTAGCAATAAAACAGCTGAACTTAGTAGATGCCACAGTACTAGCTTATACAGCTCCATTTTATACGCCTATAATTTGGATGTTTTTGGCAAAAGAGAAAAAAACAGAAAAAGGAATTTGGTGGACTATAGTGCTAGGTTTTATTGGGATTACTCTAATTTTAAAACCAACTCAGACACTTCTAAAAGCGGGGTCTATGATTGGGATTACAGCTGGTATTTTAGGATCAATCGCCCTAGTATCTATTAGACTACTCAATCAAAAGACGGAATCTTTAATAAGAACTCTTTTTTATTATTTTTTTATATCTACCCTGCTCACAGCTCCTTTTGCTATTCTAAATTGGTTTCATCCAACAAATAGTGAGTGGATGTTTTTAATTAGCATTGGAGTATTAACAGCTTTTGCTCAACTACTACTTACTACAGCATATATGCATGGAACAGCGTCTTTTTTATCACCAATTTCATATTCTATGATCATTTTCACAGGATTAATTAGTTCTATATTTTTAAAACAGATACCAGGGTATCTTTCACTTATTGGTACAGTTTTAATAATAATTGGGGGAAGCATTTCTTATATTATTAAGGTAAAACCTGTAAAATTCATTGAAATCTTTGAACATCCTCCCGAGGAAAAAATTCATTTTTGGAGGAAGGTGAGGCTTAGACACCACCATATAGAAGTTCATAAGAACCAAAACAACATGAAAAAAGATTAAAATAAAAAAGTTAGTCCTTTAAAAATAAAATCTTTTATCACTTTTTATTTTTTAAAATCCAATGTGGTTTTTTAAAAGCGTTAATAATAAATGGCAAAGCAAAAACAACGATGATGCCAATAATTAAGATAGAAAAATATAATTTTCGATGTTGAGAGGGAAATTCAGCTGGTGGAAAAAATGCAATTATAAAAGATAGCGCCATTGCAATTATTCCGATAACTGAAACAATTATCATCCCGAAATTTTTAAAAGGTATTTTAAATGCTCTTTTAACATTAGGTTTTTTATATCTAAGATATATTGCTGATAAATACATCAAAATATACATAGAGACATAAATTAGCATTGAAAGAGCGACTGATATCCAAAATGCTACATCAATTGAAGTAGTGAAAAGCAACAAAAATGTTCCTAAAACTGAGATAACAATTGCTTGAATGATCATTAAATTTACAGGGACATTATTTTTATTAACCTTCTGAAAAAATGGAGGCAATTCCCCATCTTTTGCAACAACTAAAAGACCTTTTACAGGTCCCAGAAGCCAAGTACTAAATCCTCCTGTCTGACCAGCTGCTACTAAAAGAGCGATCAAAGGTAAAAAAATCGTTAGATTAAACTTTTGAAAAATATGTAAAAAAGCTTCCATAACTCCAGCGCTCAGGCTTAGATCATTTAAAGGAACTACAACAGCCACTGCCATAGAACCTAAAATATTGATTATTAAAACAAATATAACAACAACAAGAAGAGCTATCGGATAATTTTTTTTAGGATTTTCAACGCTATTAGCATGAGCAGCAGACACTTCTATTCCCGCAACAGCTCTTATAAATCCAACAAACAATACAAGAGACGAAATATTATTAAAATCAGGAAAAATATTTTCTTTAGTTAATGAAAAATCTAAATGGATATGATTGCCTTGCCATATATATATAATTGATAAAACTATAATTAAAATTGCTGGAAAAAAGACTCCTGCTAAATATCCTACGGTAGATACGATTTTTGAAATTTTTAATCCTTTTAAATTTATAAAGGTAAAAGCCCAAATTAAAACAAGCTCAGAAACCAACATATACATTTTGTTATCAGCTAATTTTTTATCAAAAACATATGCAAAAGAAGCTGCAACAAAATACATCATTGAAATAACACTAATGACAGCATATGTCCATTGAAGCCAGCTTGCAACGAGACCCCACTTTTTTCCAAAAGCCTCTTTTGTCCAAACAGCTATTCCTCCCATTTTAGGCCAACCAGTTGCTAGTTCAGCTGACACTAAAGCGCTGGGAATTAAAAATACTATAGTTGCAACTAAGCCAAAAAAAAGCATCTGAAACTGAGAAGCAGCAATAGTCGGAAGATTTCTAATAGAGATAACTAAAGCAGAAGAGACCATTATCAAATAAAATAAACTAATGGAGTTGTTTTTTTTCATAAAAGGATACCAATCTCTTGCTTACTCACATTTATATGAAAAAAAATAATTTGTCAAAAAAGAAGATTTTATTTTATTTTGATATTCCAAGAATCTTTTTTTAGACTATGGATAAAAAACGGGATAATGTAGATTACGGCTATTGAAATTATTAAAATTAAAAAATATTTTAAGGATCCTTCTTTTTCTAATTGAGAAGGCGGAATTAAAGCCATAACAAACGCAAAAACCATAGTCATCATCCCAATGATAGTAACAAACCAAAGTCCAAAATTTTTAAAAGGTATTTTATAAACTCTTTGAATATCAGGTTTTTTATATCTTAGATATAGGCAAGAAAGAATCATCAAAAAATACATAGAGACATATATCATCATGGAAAGAGCTACTGATATCCAAAATGACATATTAATGCTCGTGCTAATTAGAAGAAAAGTTGAGCTAGATATAGAAATTACAATAGCCTGTATCAGCATTAGATTACTTGGCATATTATTTTTATTAACTTTTTGAAAAAAAGGAGGAAGCTCCCCTTCTTTTGCTGTCTCTAAAAGCCCTTTAACAGGTCCTGCTAACCATGTTGAAAAACCTCCCATTTGACCAATAGCAACTAAAAGCCCTAAAAAAGGAATCAAATATTTAAGGTTATATTTTGTAAAATAGATACTAAAAGCATTCATAAGGCCACCAATTAGAGAAATATCTTTTTGAGGTATAACAAAAGCAAGAGACATCGATCCTAAAATATTTATTAAAAATCCAACTGACACAGCGAAAAAGATAGCCAAAGGATAATTTCTTTTAGGATTATCTACACTATTTGCATGCACAGCAGATCCCTCTATTCCTCCAAAAGCTCTCATAAAGCCTACTAAAATAACTAACGTAGTAAGATGAAAATCCGGCATATAATTTTTGATATTAAGAGTTGTATCAACTTGAATTGGTTTTGCTCCGATAACATATATAATGCCAAGGACTATGATTAAAATAGCTGGAATCAAAATACCTATAATAAAAAATGTCATAGAGATCTTTGAGGAAAGTTTAAGTCCTTTTAAATTTATAAAGGTAAAAGACCAAATCAAAATTAAGTTCATGGAGATGAGATAAGCTTTATTATGCACAAGCTCTGGTGCAAACACAAAACTAAGCGATGCTGATATAAAATATAGCATCGCTATCATTGCAATGTTCATATAAGTCCATTGAAGCCAAATAGCTAAGAGTCCAATTTTTTTTCCAAAAGCATTTTTTACCCAAACAGCGATTCCTCCCATTTTCGGAAATGTCGTTGCCATTTCAGCGGTAACCATTGCAATGGGAAGATAAAAAATTGCTAAAGTAAGAATAGCAAAAAAGATCATATGCATTTGAGTGGTCGCAAAAATACCGAGATTTCTAATGGAGACATTAAAAGCTGCTGTCACCCAAAGAAGAGTAAATAAATTCATTACTTTTGCTTTCAAAAAAAACCTTTTTTTTTAATAAAAATTATTCAAAGTATGCATATTTAAAATCTATAAAACCGCTAGGATAGATAAAAACATCCTCTAGATTCTCTTTCTTTAGAAAATTTTGAGTTAAATGATATATTGGAACTATTGGAGCCTCTGTTAATAAAATATCTTCAGCCTCATATAAAATTTTATCTCTTTTAGTTTTATCCAAAATCTTTTCTGATTCCTCTAACAGATTTATATATTCTTCATTTTCCCATCCCGTATTATTAGTAGAGCTATTTCTATATTTAAAAACATTTAAAAAATCTATTGGATCATCAAAATCTGCTATCCAAGAAGAAATAGCTAGTTCATAATCAAGGATTGAGATTTTTTCATAGTAAGTTTTTCTCTCAACAGCGAGTAGATTTACATTTAAGTTTAAGTTTTTATTTAAATCCCTTTGAAGTGCTTGTGCTAGAATATGAGTTCTATCATTACTTACATACATTAGGGTAAATTCTTTTTGAGAATAGTCTTTTTTAATGATTGGAACATTTATGTTTTTATCTACTGGAATTAGTCTAGAAGATGAAATCTGTCCACCTTGCAAGATATGCTTCGTTATTTTTTCTCTATCAAAAGAACAGTTCAAATCTCTTCTAAAATTTAGATCTTTTATCCTTTGAGTATTCACTCTTAAAAAACTAGTTCCAAAATATGGTTTAATATGAAAATTTTTATCTTTTTTTAATTTTTCTAAGCTATCCAATGTTATTGTTGAAAATGGAGAGCCTGCAATATCGAGCTCATGGAGCTCAAACATATTTTGCTCAACATCGTTAGGTAGCATTAGCATCGATATTTTTTCTAATTTTACTTTATCTTTGTCCCAGTAAAATTCATTTTTTTCAGCAACAATTATATCATTTTTTTTCCACTCAGATAATTTAAAAGCTCCATTTGAGACAAAACTATTTTTATTTAGAGCCCAATTTTTATTTTTTTGATCTACATTTTTATTTATCGCAAAAAAAGCTGGCTGAGTTAAAAGTCTTAAGAAATAAGAACAAGGATTTTCAAGCTCTATTTCAAGAGTGCTATCATTTAAAGCTTTTATACCAATTTCATCCGGTGACATCTCACCTTCTTTTGCTTTTTTCGCATTTTTAATTTTGAAAAGGGATGTTGCATTGGAGGTGATATAATTGGGGAAAAGCACTTTTTTGAAAGTATACTCAAAATCTTGAGCTGTTAGCTTGTCTCCATTTGACCAAAATGAGTCTCTTAAGAAAAAGCTATATGTTTTGCCATCATCTGAAATGCAATAGCTTTGAGCAATACCCGGCAGAATATTCCCATCACTATCTACTCTCATAAGTCCATCGAAAAACATTTTAGCAAGATTAACGGCTATTAAATCTCTAGCTTTTAATGGATTTAGGCTCTGTGGTTCAGACAATATATTTATACTTAAATGCTGCTTTGTTTTTTCTTTGTCATTTTTCTTGCAAGAGGTGAAAAAAAACAAAGCTGGAATGCAAAAAATTATTAATATTTTTTTTAGCATGAAAAGTTCCCCTAATGATTTTGAGAGCCGTTTTATTATGAACTAATATGTGAAATATTGCAAATTCACTATTTTCTTAAAATATTTTCAATATCTTGCTTAGGCTCACCAGTTCTCATGATATTGAATTTTTCTTGAAGAATGCTAAATACATTTTTCGTTATAGAAGCAGGGAGTGTTGGCCCTAGTCTTATATTTTTAATATTTAAATGAAATAGCGTTAACAAAATCGCTACAGCTTTTTGCTCAAACCAAGATAAAATAAAAGAAAGCGGAAGATCATTGACATCGCATTTAAAAGCATCAGCTAAAGCAAGAGCTATCTTTATAGCAGAATATGCATCATTGCATTGCCCCAGATCTAAAAGTCTTGGGATCTCCTCTATTGATCCAAAATCAATTTTATTAAACCTATATTTACCACAAGCTAAAGTAAGTATTACTGAGTCTTTTGGCACACTTTTTGCAAAATCTGTATAGTAGTTTCTTCCAATTTTTGCACCATCGCATCCACCTATTAAGAAAAAGTGTTTAATTTTACCACTTTTAACTTTATCTATAATGGTATCTGCTAAAGAGATAACTGTATTATGGCCAAAACCAACAGTTATAAATTTTTCTTTTTCATCTTCAGCAAAACCTTTTTCTGTTTTAGCTTTTTCAATAATCTCTTTAAAGTCATTTCCCTTGATATGTTTAATATCAGGAAAACCAACCAATCCTTTTGTAAAAATTCTATCCTTATAAGAATCTTTTGGTTCCATTATACAATTTGTTGTCATTAAAATAGGGCCTGGGAAACTTTCAAATTCCAATTTTTGTAGTTGCCAAGCGCCTCCGTAATTTCCTGCGAGATGTGAGTGTTTTTTAAGTTTAGGATAACCGTGAGCTGGCAGCATCTCACCATGAGTATAAATATTAATGCCAAGACCATCTGTTTGTTTTAAAAGATCTTCTAAATCTTTTAAATCATGACCTGATACTAAGATAGCCTTTCCTTTTTTTGGGGTAATTCTAACTTTTGTTGGAATAGGATTATCAAATGTAGATGTATGTGCTTCATCTAAAAGTTCCATTACTCTTAAATTGATCTCACCAACTCCTAGAGCTTCTTTCAAAAGTTCATCTTGGCTAAATTTTTCTTTAGTTAAAAAATCTAAAACTTTATGAAAATCTGCAAATAACTTTTTATCTTTTTTCCCTAAAATATATGCATGATCTAGATAAGATGCAGCCCCTTTCAATCCAAATAGTATTAAATCTAAAAGCCCAGATACATCATCACCAAACTTCTCTTTTTCCTTTTCAAATGAAACCTCTTTTGAAAATTCAAGTAGTTTATCAAGATCTTTTATCTCAGTTGCTAAAGCAGGTCCATAGAGCTTTTCAACCTGATTTAAATGCTTCTGGCATGCGCCTTCATATAAAACACTCGCTTTTTTCTTAACTTCAAAAGCTTTTTCTATTAATTTTAAAATTCTTATCTTATCAAAATCAACATTTGTTATAGTTGCAAACAAAGCTTCTATTACAAAAAGATCTATGTCTTCATCGCTCTCATTTAATAAAGCCGCTCTATGAGCATACATAGATATGCCTTTAGTTAAATAAATTAAAACATCTTGAAGATCAGCGACAGGTTCTTCCTTTCCACAAACCCCTCTAGGCCCCGTGCAAGCTATTGCATCTTTAGTTTGTTCGCATTGATAACAAAACATATTTTTTACCTTAAAATTATTACTTATTTTAAATAATATCAAAAAAAATAGATAACAGCAAAAACAAAAAAAAACATCTCTTGAAGAAGCTTCAATAGATGTTTTTAGCATATTTTAGTTGGCTTTTATCAAATCCAATCAACTATATCATCATTTTTTCAATAGAGATTTTTTCATCATGGAAAGTAGGTATTTGCTTTTGCACATTCTCTAATTTTTGTATTAATAGGCCTGATTGTTTTTCAAATCCACTTAAAAGATCTCCCTGTGCTTGAAGTTGCGATTGAAAAGTATTACGTTTAGCTCTGCCTTTTTTACCAAGTCCACAAGTTTTTGACTTTGACTCTAAACTAGTAATATTTCTTTTTGTTTTAATTATTTTTTCATCAATAACCGCTTTCTCTTCTGATAACCTTTTTAATGAAGATTGAGCATTTTCTAATTTTTTTTCCGCAGTTAACAACTCACCATTATGCTCATTTAAAATATCTATTTCAAAACTATCTACTGCCGTAATATCACTTTCGCTAGATTTATCGCATTCTTTAGATGAAGTGTCATCAGAATCTACTGGAAATAATTTTAATGGTTTTTCTCTGCCAAAAATAAAGGGAAATAGTGAACTACTCATGAGATTAACTCCTTTTGTTAAAAGCGGACTAGAATAATTCTATTTAGTATAAAAACTCAATTAAAAAATAAAATTATAAATTTATATTTTGTAAAAAAATATTTTTAATTAGATTTCATTTTAAATAGCTGCTCTTGTAGTATAATAAATTAAGTAAATAGGCTTTTTTATATGACAAAAAAAATAAGTTTTTCGATATCAGGGATGCACTGCGCTAGTTGTGTAAATTCTATTGAAAAAGAGATTAAAAAATTAGATGGAATAAAAAAGGTAAATATAAATTTTGCAAATGCATTAGCTTTTGTAGAGTTCGATGATAAAAATTTAAAAGATACAGATATTTTCAAAGCTATTGAAAAAGCTGGTTACGCTATAGAATTTGATGATAAAAATAAAATAGAAAAAGAAAAAGAGATAAAAAGTTTAAAAATCAGATTTATAATATCTCTTTGTCTTTCTATTCCTTTGATGTATTTTGCTATGACATCTGCTTTTCTGCCAATAGCATTTATAAAACATATGAGTTTTGTTCAACTACTCTTATGTACCCCTGTTATATTTATGGGATATGAATTTTTTACAAGAGGGATTTTTGCTCTTTATAAAACGAAAAGAGCAAATATGGATACGCTTATCGCTATTGGAGTGTCTGCTGCTTATATCTATAGTTTTGTATCAACAATTCAGATATGGCGAGGGCACGAAAAGTTTTCTCATCAAAACTTATATTTTGAAATAGCCGCTTTTTTAATTACTTTTATTTTACTTGGAAGATATTTAGAAGCGCTAGCAAAAGGAAAAACCTCTCAAGCAATAAAAAAATTGATGGGTTTGCAACCAAAAACCGCAATAGTAATTAGAGATCAAAAAGAAGTTGAAATACCAATATTAGAGGTTTTAGTAAATGATATTGTTATGGTTAGACCCGGAGAGAAAATTCCTGTTGATGGAATTTTAATAGATGGCCACTCATCTGTTGATGAATCTATGATTACAGGAGAGAGTATTCCTATTGAAAAAGTAAAAGATTCTAATGTAATAGGAGGCACGATAAATAAATCTGGTAGCTTTAAATTCAAAACTATAAAAGTTGGAAAAGATACAGTTTTATCTCAAATAATCAAACTAGTTGAAGAGGCTGTAGTATCTAAAGCTCCAATTCAAAAACTCGTTGATTTAATAGCTTCATATTTCGTTCCGGTTGTTTTGATTGTTGCAATAGGCTCTTTTTGTCTTTGGTTTTTTTTAGGATCTACATTTGCATTTTCTTTAACTATTTTTATATCCGTATTAATTATCGCTTGTCCTTGTGCGCTCGGACTTGCTACCCCTACTGCTATTATGGTGGGAACTGGAATGGGAGCAGAGATGGGTATACTAATAAAAAGCGCAGAATCTTTGCAGAAGCTAAAAAAAATAAATGCTCTAGTTTTTGATAAAACGGGAACTCTAACAGAAGGAAAACCCAAAGTTACAAATATCATCCCCTATTCAAGTACAAAAAAAGAGATTCTAACATATGCAGCATCTATTGAAAAAAAATCTTTGCATCCCTTAGCAGATGCTATAGTTGACGAAGCTAAAAATGAAAAAATCTCATTTAAAGAGATTTCAAATTTTGAAGAGATTCCAGGAAAAGGAGCAAAAGCAAAAATTGATAACGCAGAAGTTATAATTGGTAATAAAAATTTCATAATAGAGAATCTAATTGATACATCAAATGCAAACTTAGATATCGATCATTTAATGAATGAGGGAAACACCACAATTTTAGTAGTAGTAAATAAAAAACTATTAGGCTTAATCGCTATTGCAGATGTAGTAAAAAAACATGTAAAACAAGCAATGCTAAAACTCCAAGATACTGTTGATCACATTTATATGGTGACAGGAGATAATAAAAAAACAGCTGAGGCAATTGGAGTAAAAGCAAAAATTGAATATCACGATATAATTGCAGAAGTTTTGCCTCAAGACAAAGCAAAAGAGATAAAAAAACTCCAAGCAAAAAATCTGTTAGTTGCAATGGTTGGAGATGGAATAAATGACGCTCCTGCTCTTGCTCAATCAGATGTTGGAATAGCTATCGGTAGAGGCACAGATGTAGCTATAGAATCAGCTGACATTGTTTTAATGAAAGATGATATCAGAGATGTTTATAGAGCTATAATACTATCTAAATTTGTCATTAGAAAAATAAGACAAAATCTATTTTGGGCATTTATTTATAATATAGGAGCTATTCCAATAGCTGCAGGAATCTTATATCCCTTCACTGGTTTTTTATTAAATCCGATGGTAGCTGCTATTGCTATGGCATTTAGTTCGGTTTCTGTTGTTACAAACTCTCTTTTAATGAAAAGATATAAAAAGAAAATAATTAAAGCGTTTTAGTAAATGAGTTTTTTTGAAATAGATGGCTCTGAAAAATCGGGCTCAGGCACAATTTTAAGATATAGTGCAACACTCTCTTCAATAACAAAAAAAAGTTTACATCTTTTTAATATCAGACAAAAAAGAGAAAAAAAAGGTCTTAGGCCTCAACACTTAAAAGCACTTGAGGCATGCAAAGAGATTACAAAAGGTTCTTTAAAAAATGCATATGTTGGATCTGATGAGATCTTTTATTCTCCTGGAAAAAAAATATTTTCTGGCAACTATTCATTCGATATAGGTACAGCAGGATCTACTACAATGCTTGCGTCTGCTGTAATTCCTATGCTACTTTTTGCAGAGCATCCTTCTACTATTGAACTTACAGGTGGACTTTTTCAAGATTTTGCACCAGCAGCTCACCATCTTGAGCATGTTGTATTGCCACTTTTAAAACGCATGAATATAGATATCTCTTTAAAAATTTTAAAACCTGGTTATGTACCTACTGGAGGAGGCAGAATAAAACTTAAAATAAATCCTATCAAAAAAAATATGGAACCTATTTGTTTAGATGAGCAAGGAAGTATTAAAAATATAAAAGGCGTCTCATTATCATCTAATTTAAAAGATGGGGAAGTATCAAAAAGAATGGCTATAAGTTTTCAAAAAGAGCTAGAAAAGATGAACATAGATATAAAAAGTGATATTGAACTTATCTATGATGAAACAGCTGATCAAAAGGGAGCTTCTCTCACCTGCTGGATCGAGACAGATACAAACTCAATTATTGGCATGGATGTTGCTGGAAAAATAGGTAGAACATCTGAAAATATCGGAAAAACAGTTGCTAAAAGACTACTTGAGGATTTTAATTCAAGCGCTACCGTAGATAGATATACAGCAGATCAACTAATTTTATATGCAGCAATAGCAAAAGGAACATCTAAATATGTAATTCCAAAAATGACAGAGCATATTGAGAGTAATCTTTGGCTTATCCAAAAGTTTTTAAATGCTAAATATGAATTAAAAGACAATCTGCTTATTATTCATGGAACCGGGTAACATTTTAATCATATCTTAAAAACTATATTTCAACCTACAAACTATTAATTAATGCAATTGAAAAAGGTATACCTACACAAGCTACAAAAAATACAAAAGGGAAAGTTTCCCTATCTCTTAAATCTTTTCCTAAACGAACTAGCACAATTCCAGCCAAGTCGCTTACAATATGATTTAAATTGCTATCAAGTTCTTTTCCTATATTCACAAAATTTAGACTCTCTTTTCCCCAGGTATAAACCATTCTTATCATTTCATAGCCACATCTTAATATATTAAAATTAAGCATCACAAAATTTGCAACTGCATCTGCTAAATAATTTAATCTCGCTGGCATGGTTTTTACCCAAGAAGAAAGATATTTATTGTTATCTAAATCTATTTGAGACTGATCTGTCCAAAATTTCGCATTATTATAAAAAATTGTGTTCATGGTAGCTCCTTTTAAAAAATTAAGTAGCTATTATATGAAATTATGGATTGAGATCAACCAAGAAGATACTTTTAACGAGCTAACTCATTAAAAAAAAATAATTAAAATAGTTTAATTTTTAGAGGAGATTATTAGATTAAAAAAAAGGAACCTTGACAAAAGCCAAGGTCCTTAAGAAATTTTGAAATGTAACAGATTAAATTAGAACTCGCAATGAATCCCAAACATAAAGCCATTAAATGACAAATCGCCTCTGCTTACAGTATCACTTGCTGTTGGATCACCATCAAAAAATCTTCTAGCTTGGTTTTGATTCCACCAGTGGTGGAATTCATAGCCAACTTTAACAGATACTTGATATTGATTTTGATGGAAATAATTACTCCAAGAAAATCCAAGACTTAACTCAGCGTTTGGTTGAACGCTATAAAAACTATCTTCAGTTTTATATTCCCATAATTGGGGATTAGGAGGGGCAACAGATGTAGATGGGTTTTCTGATTGTTGAGATAAATCAAATTTACCGAAAAGCAAAGCAAATGCAGCTTTTCCATAAATTGACCATCCAGAACCTAGTAAGAATTGTCCTTCATAAGAACCTCTAAGACCAGCGCCCCAATAATCATTTTTAAACCAAACATTTCTTTTGAACCTATCATCTTGGAAATATCTAACATGATAATCTTGATCGATCCATCCGGTTCTAATACCAAACATTGGATTAGATGTGAAATATCTAGATACATGATATGGTTTTCCAATCATAAGATCCATTGTATTATAATCGCCACTCCAACGAGCTGATGCATTGTGCATATTAATTGCGTCATTAGCAACGCCTCTTGCAGGATAAAATAGTGGTAGGAGATAGCCTGTTCCTCCATTAGTTACTTCTGAATCAGACTTTATTTTAATATATGTCCAGTCTACTTGAAAATTCCAAGCATCATGCATAGCATAGAATCCAAAGCCAGCTCTAAAGCCATATCTCCAATCCCACTCATCTGAATCTCTTGAAAAACCTTTAATTTTTCCAGTTATTAACGGAAATATATTAATTGCACCAGTTGGGTCTTGATCCATTGCATACTCAAGGCCTTCTTCTGAAGGTTTCATTAGTAAAAACTCACCATGAACATAAAAGTCTCTTGGGCATGATAAACCAACATCTTTTGGTATCGCAATAGCAGAAGAAGCAAATAAAGCCGCTGCTAATGAGAAAAGAGTCTTGTTTAAAAAATTATTTTTTTTTCATTTACTTAAGTCTCCGAAGTTTTGTGTAATACTACTTTATTAATAACAAATTTTTGAGAAAATAGGAATTCTTTTTTTTAATAAAAAAGTCTAGTTTGATATATCAGAAATATTTTTAGATTTTAATAGAATTTCCTAGAGATAGAAAAATATCTTACAATCTACTATCATCTATAGCTAAAAGATAAAATATGTATAAAAATTTTAAAATCTCACTTCTTTTACTACTCTCTGGAAAGGGAAATCGCTTTCAAAGCGATATTCCCAAGCAGTTTCATCTCCTACTCGGAAAAAAAATATATCTACATACTCTAGATATTTTCTATGAAGAAGATATTTTTGATGAAATAATTCTTGTAACTTCTAGCAAATGGATCGATCAGGTCAAAAAAGATACCTCTCATTATAAAAATATAAAAGTAATTCAAGGAGGGAAAGAGAGACAAATATCTGCATATCACGCTTTAAAAGCTACTTCAAAAACTGACTATGTTATGTTTCATGATGCTGTTAGGCCTTTTGTTACAAAAAAAATTATATTAGATAATTTAGAAGCAGCACTTAAATATAGAGCAGTAAATACCTGCATAAAATCTACAGATACTTTAGTTCAAATAGATAAGAATAATAAGATTTATAAAATTCCTGATAGATCAACTTTTATGAGAGGACAAACTCCACAAACATTTGAATATAAACTCATACTTAATGCCCATGAAAAAGCACTAAAAAACGGGATTTTTGCTGCAACAGATGACTGCTCTCTTGTTTTAGATCAAACTCTAATTCATGTAGTAGAAGGATCGGAGACTAATATTAAAATAACCTCTCCATCAGATTTCATCTTAGCTGAAAGAATCCTAAAATCAAGAAAACAATCTATAGAATTAGAAAATAAGACTGCTAGCCCAAATACACACTTGAAAAGCAAAATATATGCTGTAGTCGGAGCTTCTGGTGGCATTGGAAAAGAGATCATAAAACTTTTAAAAAAAGAAAATGCTAAAACAATTGAAATCTCTAGAACATCTAAATATAAAGTAGATTTAGAAGATTTTTCATCTATTGAAAAAGTCTTTAATAAAATCTATAAAAAATTTGGCAAAATTGATGGCCTTATAAATGCAGCTGGTCTTTTTTTAGTAAAACCTTTTAAAAAATTATCTAAAGAAGAGATTGAAAAATTAATAAACGTAAATTTGCTTGGCTTAATCTACTCTTGCAAGGAAGCAAAAATTAAAGGAAATGGTCATATTATAAATATATCTTCATCTTCTTACAAAGATGGTAGAAAAGACTATGGAATCTATTCTGCTGCAAAAGCGGCTGTAGTGAACTTTACTCAAAGTCTCGCTAAAGAAAATTCAACTCTTAAAATAAATGTAGTAGCTCCAGAGAGAACAAATACTCAAATGAGAAAAAAGTTTTTTCCAAATGAAGAGAAAAATCTATTATTAGATCCAAAAAAAGTTGCTATAAATATTATAAATATCTTGAAAGAAGATCTAACTGGAAATGTTTTAGAAATAAAAAATGAGGCATAATGGGCTCGAACCATTGACCCTCTCCTTAAAAGGGAGATGCTCTACCAACTGAGCTAATGCCTCATGAGCTTTTATAAAGCCCTATGTTATAACTTGACCCCAAGGGGATTCGAACCCCTGTTACCAGGATGAAAACCTGATGTCCTAGGCCAGGCTAGACGATGGGGCCATATTGCATAAATATTAAACTAGCCTATTAATATTTACAAGATATTTTATACTT
>JAAKFN010000139.1 GCA_011065045.1 Candidatus Anoxychlamydiales bacterium | reverse complement strand
ATATAAAAGGAAGCCAAAATTACCATTGATTTGTGATAATGATTTTGTTTTTCGTTAAGATTGACGAATTAAAATATTTAAATTACGATCTAAAAAAAGAAACCAAAATAATAAAAAGTGCGTCCTCCAAAAGTATATTCAATAGATGAACATCGTATTCCAACTTTCAAAATTGATAAACAAGCTTATTATGTCATTGAAAAGCTCCGTCAAAATGGTTTTATATCTTTTTTAGTGGGAGGAGGAGTAAGAGATCTACTTTTAAATGTTAGACCCAAAGATTTTGATATATCAACGTCCGCTAAACCTGAAGAAATAAAAAAACTTTTTAAAAGAAGCTGTATTTTAATAGGGAGAAGATTTCGTTTAGCTCATATTAGATTTGGGAAAAAAATTATAGAAGTCTCTACCTTTAGAGCAGGAGAAATGGGCGAGGCAAAATTAATTTTAAGAGACAATGTTTTTGGAACTCCACAGCAAGATGTATTAAGAAGAGACTTTACAATAAACGGTCTTTTTTACGATGTAGGTGTTCAGACAGTAATCGATTACGTTGGAGGATATTTAGATTTAGAGAAGAAACTCTTAAGAACAATTGGCGACGCTAACGTTAGATTCATTCAAGATCCTGTAAGAATGATAAGACTATTAAAGTTCAAAGCTAGATTTGATTTAGAGATAGAGGAAAAAACTTTTTTAGCCCTAAAAGAAAATAAAGAAGAAATTTTAAAAAGCTCTCCTGCAAGAATATTAGAAGAATTTTTTAAAATGTTAGAGTCCGGCTCTGCAAAAAACTTTTTTTACCTTCTTACAAAACATGAAATCTTAGATTTATTAACGCCACTGCTTTCAAAATTTTTTCAAGAAGAAAAATTGTCTTACGATTTAATAAAAGTTGTAGATATTTTTATTAAGAAAAACCATCCAAAAGCATTAGATAGATCCATACTTATCTCTTCTATGATTTTTTATATTTTAGAGAAAAGACTACAAGTAAATTACATCGATAAAAAAATCTTTTTTCATTTAGGTATTATTGCTATTGAAACAAAAAAAGTAATAGACGATGTATTTAGACCCTTTTTCCATATATCTAAAAAAATGAAAGCCCAGATAATATCTATATTAGTAAATCAATTTAGAATCTTACCTTTAATAACCTCTAAAAGAACCAGAATAAGGATTCCAAGAGATCCTTTTTTTTATTTAGCACTAGATTTTTTTAATCTTCGTTGCCAGTTAAATCCAAAACTCACTAATATATATACCCAATGGAGAGAAAAATTTATTGACTCTCACTCGAAGAAAAGAAAATATTTTAAAAGAAAAAATGCAAACATATGATCTTTTTATCTGCGCCTTTGAAGATAGCGCAGATATTCATGGAAAAAATTTAATCCTAGAGCTTCTAAAAAAAAATCCTAATTTGAAAATACTAGCTATAGCTGGTCCTAAAATGCGAGAAACAAACATAGATATCTTTATGAATATGGAAAATTTTCAAGTTATGGGATTTGTAGATATTATCTACGCTCTACCAAAGCTTATTAAAAACTTCTTTTCTATAAGAAAAAAAATCTTAAAAATTAATCCAAAAGCTAGCATTTTTATCGACTATCCAGACTTTAATTTAAGATTAGAAAAGTCCCTTAGAAAAAAGGGATATAAAAACAGTCTTATTCATTATATTTCACCAACTATTTGGGCATGGAGAAAGAAAAGAGCTGATTTTATGGCTAAATATTTAGATCTTTTAATTACGATTTTTCCTTTTGAAAAAAAATATTTCTCTCACACTTCATTAGATGTAGAATATATAGGTCATCCATTAATAAACCTTGCCAATGAAAAGAAAAATGAAACTATAAAAAAAGAGCTTATTGGTATATTTCCAGGCTCTAGATTAAAAGAGATAAAAAGAAATCTACCATTGCAGCTAAAAGCTGCAAAAAAACTTCTAATAGATAACAAAAACTTAAAATTTGTAATATCCTCTACAAACGATGTTTTGATTAAAGAAATCTTTGAAAATGAAAATTTAGATAGAAAAAACTTTCAAATTTTTTCAAGAGATCAAAATTACTCATTCATGAAAAAAATGAAACTTGCAATGGCAACATCAGGCACTATAAATTTAGAGCTAGCTCTTCTAAAAGTTCCAACCGCTGTCAATTTTGCAATTAAACCCATCGATCTTTTTATTGCAAGAAATCTGCTCAAAATAAACTTAAAGCATTATTGCATCGTCAATATCATCTTAAATAAAAGAGTTTTTCCTGAACTCTACGGTCCTAACTTAAGTGTAAATAGTTTATATGAATCTCTATCAACTCTTTTAAATGAAAACTCTAAAAAAGATATAGCCTCTTCATTAGATGAGCTAAAGCTCATTTTAAATACTAATAAAAATCCATCTGAAATGGCTGCTAATCTAATTTTCAATTATCTTTAAATTGAGAAATTAAAAATCAATCCCCTATAGCTTTTTCCAAGGTGTGAGAAACAAAAGAATTAAGGCTCTTTAAATTGAGAAATTAAAAATCAATCCCCTATAGCTTTTTCCAAGGTGTGAGAAACAAAAGAATTAAGGCTTTCTCTATGAGTTTTAGCAGCTATATCCAATTTTGCGTGCAATTCTGAAGAAATTCTGAGGTTAAATTTTCCCGAATAAGGTTTATTTGGTTTTTCTCTTCTTTGTTTGCAAAATTGCAAATAATCTTTAACGGAATCTTTAAATGCTTTTTCAAGTTCAGAAACACTTTTTCCTTGAAATGTTATAACATCTTTAATTCCAATAATTTGGCCATGAAAAATTTTAGCTTTATCATCATAAACAACATGCCCTACATATCCTTTATACTTCATCATATTTTTTTTACTCCTGCATTTTTTATAAAAGTTCTCATCGCAATATTTTGAAAGGATCCATTTTTGAGATTCCTTTTTTAGATTTTAATTCAATAGGTTTCATTTTTTTAACAACAGCAGTTAGAGCCTGGCTTGTGATCATCATCACAAGAATCTTTTTGCTTATTTTTAAAAGCTAGAATAAGAGTATGCCAAGCGAGTGTTGCACATTTAACTCTCATAGGATATTTTTTTACGCCAGATAGAGCTTTTAATTTTTGCTCAGATAGATTTAAGCATTCAAAATTACAATCAGAGGTCACCATAGAATGAAAATTATCAAATATTTTTTTTGCCTCTTTTAGAGTTTTACCTAAAACGGCTTCTGTCATAAGTGATGCTGATGCTATACAAATAGCGCAGCCAACACCTTTAAAAGATATGTCTTTTATAATTTCTTTATCATCTAATTTTAGACATACTCTTAGAGTGTCGCCACACATAGCATTATGGCCATTTGCGCAATTAGTTGGCCGTTCCATCTCTTTAAAGTTTCTAGGGCATCTACTATGCTCTAAAATGATCTCTTGGTATAACTCTTTTATATCTGTCATCTTCTAAAAAACTTTTGTATACTTTTTAATTTATTTACAAATTTATCAATATCTTCAAAATCATTATATATTCCGAACGATATTCTACAAGTTGCAGGTATTTTAAGTCTCTTCATCAATGGCTCAGCGCAGTGATGGCCTGTTCTAATTGCAATGTTTCCCTCATCTAATAGGGTTGCTATATCATGCGGGTGTATCATATCTATATTAGATTTTTTATCTTTTAAAATAAAAGATATAATTCCAACTTTATTTTTAACATCACCAAAAATTTTGATATCGTCTTGAAATTCATCTAACAATCTTTTTTTTGCATAATTCAAAAGATCTTGGCTATGTTTATATACATTTTCCATACCGATATCTTTTAGATACTCTATTGCTTTTTTAAGACCATATGCCTGAACAAAAGGAGGCGTTCCCGCTTCAAACTTATATGGAAGAGTGTTGTATTCAGTTTTAGAAAAATTAACACTTGATATCATATCTCCTCCTCCTTGATAAGGAGGAAGCTTCTCTAAAATCTCTTTTTTTCCATATAAAACACCAATGCCTGTAGGGCCATATAGTTTATGAGCAGAAAAGACATAAAAATCAGTATCTAAATCCTGAACATCTACTTTAAAACTATTAACTGCTTGGCAACCATCTACGAGAGTTAAAACATTTTTTTCCTTTGCAAAAGATATAATCTCTTTTACAGGCAAAATATTACCCAATACATTTGATACATGGGCAATAGATACTAG
>JAAKFN010000138.1 GCA_011065045.1 Candidatus Anoxychlamydiales bacterium | reverse complement strand
GAAAGATAGAACTAAAATATTTAATTTTCAGGTTTCGAAAATTGAAAAACATTATTATAATAACAGCTGGCAATTCATCCCTTCCCTAAAGGAAAGGGTTTTCTTGCCATAAAAGGATAAAAATTAATGAGTAATTAAAATAAATTTAACAATTTCTTTTTAAATGAAAAAAAATATAGTCTTTATAGTCTGCATAACCTACACGCTTATAACCCTATCTTTCTTTTTTCAATCCAAAATAAAGCAAGATACAATTTATTTTATTACAGGGTTTCATAAAGATATCTTCGGCTCTGACAAATCCGGGTTTTTCAATTTAGCAAACGTCTTAAAAGAGCATGGCTATAAAACAAAAATCACTGGCTCTTATAGAATTAGAGATTTAAAAAACGCAAAATACATCGTAGTTTTTGACAATCACCCAAAGAAACTTAGACGAATAAAAAAGCTTCCTAAAAATAAACTTATTTTATTTGTATGGGAACCTCCTTGCACTATGGCCTACAACCATGATAAAAAATATCTAAGATATTTTTCTAAAGTCTATACCTTCAGAGATGATCTAATAGACAACAAAAAATACTTTAAGTTTCACTATCCAAGAGCTCAGGATGTAATTACTAGAGAGATCCCCTTCGATAACAAAAAGTTTTGCTCTTTAATAGTCTCTAATAAAACATCAACTCACCCATCTGAGATTTACTTTGAGAGAAAAAAAGCTATCTCATTTTTCGAAGAGTATGCCCCTCAAGACTTTGATCTATATGGTTGGGGTTGGAATAGGGCTGAGTTTAAATCCTACAGAGGCACTTCAATCAATAAAATAGATACCCTAAAAAACTATAAGTTTTCAATATGCTATGAGAACTCAAAAGATATAAAAGGCTACATTACAGAAAAGATCTTTGATGGGTTCCAAGCGGGCACTATACCTATATATTTAGGAGCAGACAATATTACTGATTATATCCCTGATAATTGTTTTATCGATAAAAGAGACTTTAAAACATACAATGAGCTCTATATTCATCTTAAAACCATGTCAAAAGAAGAATATTTAATGTACCAAGAAAACATCAAAGACTTTTTAAATAGTGATGAATCAAAAGTATTTAAAGGTGAGCATTTAGTTAACACCTTCTTAGAAGCTCTAAATCTTAAAAAAATCCATCCTTAAATCATTTTACTAAGATCCTACTTTTTTGCTCTTTTTTCTCTATAAAATAAAAAAATCCAAAAGCAAAAATAGATAGCAATACTATAAATATCCATGGAGAGAGACCAGTAACCGATGAGAGAGTCTTATTAGATAAATTATCTATTAGAACTATCTTTTTAGCTATAAATGGCTGAGACAAGCCAAATAAAGCCGCTCCAAATATCATACCGAATAACCCAAAGATCATATCTCTAGAACCATCCGCTAAAGCTGCTATTCCAGTTCCTGGGCAATATCCTAAAACAGACATACCTATTCCAAAAATAGACCCCCCTATTATAACTGCAGATATAGTTGCAGTAGGAATCGCTAGTTCTATCATATTAAACCCTAGCATCGCATAGATCCCAACAGCGCCAACTATTATTGCAGTAAAAATCACTTTCATGACCGTAAAATCTTTTAATAGGAGTTGTCTTACGATAACATTAAATCTACTAACATTAGCTTTTCTTAATAAAAACCCAAAAACAAATCCCCCTAGAGCTCCAGAAATAAGTTTTGTAAAACTCTCAAAAATAAACATAGTTTAATCCTTATGATTTTTTATAAATAATTAATGATGTTGTAATAGCAGAGGCAAATAGAAAAACAACAAAAAGCCAGCTTGAAACGGCTAGTTGCAAACCACCTGATATAGCATGACCTGATGTGCAACCATCTGCAAATCTAGCGCCAAAGACAAGAAAGACCCCACCTATAAAAGCGCCGAGATACCTTTTTGATCTCTTATCTCCGAAATTCTTTTTCCATATCTCAGGGACATGCTCAACTCTTTTTTCGTTAGATAATTTTGAAGCAACTAATGATCCAAAAAATATACTAATTACAAAAGCTAATTGCCATGTAACAATTCCCTTCTCAAAATAACTCATATAATATTTGGAATTTAAAATCGTTTCTTTATGAAAAATCCCAATGATTATCCCTGATATTTTTTGAATACTATTAGTCGTCCCAATTTGCTCTTTCATGAAATAAAATGTTATCCATGAAAGAATCCCAATTAAAGCTCCTACTATATATGGAGACCATCTACTTTGTTTTAAATACTTTTTCATAAAAAACCCTTTTATTTTCCAAATTTATTTTCGACACATTTCATAATATTTAATAACGCTTTTTCCTTTACTCTATAAAAAACTTCCCTGCCCTCTTTTCTTGACTCTAAAAACCGCCTATCTTTCATAATCCTTAAATGTTCAGACGCCATATTAGGCTTTATATTACATGCAATAGCAAGCTCGCCTACCGTTTTTTCTTTTTTCAGTAGCAAATGAATCATTTTTAAACGATCCGGATGCGCAATAGTTTTGAGACACTCTGAGGCTTCTAAATAACCCTTTTCATCTAGCATATAATCAACCTGAATTATTCAATATATCGTTATGTTACGATATATCGATATATAACACAACTAAAAATAAGATTATGAATTAGTAAGAAAACTATTTTTTTGAAATAGGAGAGTTTTCATTAAAATGAACATTCAATGCTGGATATGCTAGCTGAGCATCATGTTTTTTAACGATATCAATAATTTTAAGTAAAACATCTTGCTGAATTCTTTGAAACGGTACCCACTTAGTCGTTTTAGTATAAGTATAGACTAAAAATTCTAAAGCAGAAGAAGCGAATGTAGTTAAATGAACAAACAGTGTTTTAGAGGTATCTATATCAGGATGATTTTTTAACATATCTTCAACATCTTTAATAATATCAGCTATTTTAAAACTATCTTCATATCTCACGCCTATAGTAGTTTTAATTCTTCTATTTTGCATACGAGTTGGATTCTCTACTGCTATAGATGTGAAAATCCCATTTGGAATAAAAAGAGGTCTTTTATCAAAAGTTCTAATTCTAGTAAGTCTCCAACCGATATATTCAACAGTACCTTCAATTTCCCTATCGGGAGATCTAATCCAATCACCAATTACAAAAGGTCTATCTAAAAAAATCATTAGTCCGCCAAAAAAATTACCAAAGAGATCTTTAGAAGCAAAACCTACAACCAAACCAGATGCGCCACCGAATGCTACTATTCCAGATATTGGTATTCCAAAAGTTTGAAGTAAAATTAAAATTGCTACGATTACAGCTCCAAGTCTTAATAGCTGCGCTATAGCTCTAATAGAAGTCTTATCTACCTTTTTTTTATCAGAAATAGACATGTTGAAAAGATTTTTTTCTAGCCTTCTAATAAAAATAATAAAAAACCATAGAAATAAAAAGACAACTCCCAGATTTCTTAAGAGTTCTATAAAAGTAAACTTATAGGTATCTTTTGTGAAAATTGCTCCGGCAATTGGAATAATATACGTTAGTCCCACAAACCAAATAGCGATTAAAAGGGGTTTATAAATAGCCACGATTATAGCATCATCCCAAACTCTTTTGCTCTCAATAAGTCTTGGATGGGTTTTTTTAAAAGCTGTTATCAATACGAAGTTGAGTATTATTAAAAAGGCTATAATAAATAGAATCTGGAAGATGGTTACATAATTAGTAATGACAAAGTCATGCAGGAAAAATTTTTTCATAATCTTAGTATATTAGCTATCCAATTGAAGATATAGCATTTTAAGAATAATTTAGTCTACAAAGATGTTTTTTTTGATAAAGAGCTTCAATTAATAAATCAATTGGGAGAGATAAAGAAATTTGCTTTACTGCTTGCAGCATCATACTGTTTTTGATACCATTAAAAATAAAGGAGAATAAATTGATGTCTGTCAACACAAAACGTTACACAATGGATATAACTAACAAAGAGCACAAAAGAATAAGCACAACCGCTTCTTTGTTGGGTTTAACTATGAAAGATCTTTTTTTATTAAGTGTAGAAGAGTTTACTCATAAAAAGCTCAATAAAACTACAATGAAAGCTTTTGAAGATGCTGATTTAGGAAAAGGTTTACACAAATTTAATACCTTGCAAGAAATGTTTGATGATTTAGGCATATAATGCTAATTGCTGTTTATACTAATTCCTTTAAAAAAGA
>JAAKFN010000137.1 GCA_011065045.1 Candidatus Anoxychlamydiales bacterium | reverse complement strand
CTCTTTTTCTCTCAGATTTAGGTCTAATAGCTTTTTTAGGGTTAATTCTATATCGTGATTCCCAATCATAAAAAGATTCGTGTTCCTTCACTTGGAATAAATTGAGTAGTAAAATTTAAGTCTAAGGACTCCGACAAATTATACTACTACTCCCCAAAAAACTTTATTTAGGATATTCAAAGACCTTCTTAGTATTTTTCTTGATCCACTTAAGTTGTTCTTTCGTTAGATCAATTCTTTTTCCCCCTTGAGGATCTCCATTACGAGAATATAAGAGTACATAGGCTTTATCTTGATGTTCTTCCACAATTGCAAAAAAGGGGTTTTGCGTTTGGCTAATACTCAATATTTTTAATATACTTCCTTTAGATAATATTTGAGTGGGTTTTAAACTTAGAAGTTTTATACTCATAGGTCTTTTAGCCTTAAACTCTCTAACTACTATTTTCCGGAGTCTCTTTTCTACTTTTTTTTGGTTAAATAGAATAATCCTCAGACCTTCTTCTTTTATTAAATTTTGTTAAATTCCTTAATCCTAGATAATGTTTAACAACGAAAAGATAAACCACGATCTCCATAACTACAACTCCCATAACCGCTCCTACACGAATTGCTATTTGAGAATCACTAAGATCTAATTTTATTACAACTTCGATGTTAACCACTTCAATATTTTGCAGGTTATCGATGCTCCAATAATAAATTTTATGACTTCCTAAACCATATTGTGCTAAAGTGAATTCTTCAAAATATTCTCCCATACCCCCATTATCAATTTGATAATAAGTTATATTTACACCTGACCCGCCAAATGTATCATAAGCGTTTAAGGAGATTTTAGTATTTTTATCAATCTTATTAGTCTCGCTTTTAGGAGTATAGAATATCGTACTTGAGGGTGCTGTCCTATCTACAAAGACCGTTTCAGTTTCAATAATTTGTTTATTGTTGTTCTCACTAAACTCATCAATATTGTTACTAGGATCAATTATCCATCCAACGTAATAATTACCGTCTTGAATAGATGCGGGAAGTGGACCAGACCAAGTTGACTCAATATAAATATCCACATCCAAGGAGGTAATAATGTCTGTTCCTAGCAAAAGATCGTTAGTAGTAACAGTAGAATCCATTGATAAGTAAAACGATACTTCAAAAGTCCCAGCCGAAATAAATCCGATATTTTCAATCTCATTAAAGATATCAATAGTAGAAGAATTAAAGGAAAGTTGGTGTGGACTGAATCCTGAATATTCAACTCCTCTGTCTCTTAAATCTGATAAAGGATTGGATGAATCCTCATTCAACCATATAGAAATTTGGTCAAATTTATCTTGATTGAGACGAGTTCCGAAATTAGGCCAGTCAACATCTTCATAAGAATACGCAAAAATACTCACAATATATCTGTTAGAACCGTCATCTGTCCATATTGGACTCCCACTCTGACCTGCTGCAGTATCCAACCAATACCAATGGTTATATTCATCGGCAGAATCTCCATTACCTGAAGTATAATACATGTTTTCTCCATAATCTAAGTCTCCTGGGTATCCTGCTGTATGTAACGTTCCTGTATAAATAGAACTGGATGGACTTGCTGTTTGACGGCCTAGCCAACCCGTGTAATCTCCCAATTTTGTATCAAGAGTCAAAACAGCCCAATCATGTTCTGACATCTCATCTTGTGTCCAACCCGTGTAAGATCGCATATCGGTGACCATAGCACTTCCAAAAGGCTCATAAGATCCATCCATTCCGGCTATTACTTCCACACTAGATGCCCAGCCACCATTATCGTGTAAGTAAACATTATGCCCCGCCGTTAACACATGAAATTCATCTATTATAGCCCCCGATCCAATCCATTTAGTATCATCCTCGGCTGTAATATACAATTTAGTAATTGAAGTCCACGGATACTCATCGGTATTTGTAATCCTTTGTCTATCGTCAGGAGGAAAAATAGTCTCGGAAGATAAGGAACCAATTGGGAGCTTTCTTTCTTTTATTCTACTAATAAAATTGCTTATGTTATAGTTTTTAGCTTCTATATCTTTTCTAATAGTAATAGTTTCCATCTTACGTATTACATCATATTTGACAATACTCGTACCATTTTTTACCACTTTAGATCTTTCTTTAGAAAAAATATAATTAAGAGAATTTTCAATTGGTTGCCATACACTTTCAGGTAGATCTTCTTCTATATTTGGCTCAGTAGACTTATTGTTTTCTTCAGAAATCCCTTTATTTGATGATTGACTAAAAGAATTGTGCGGTACAAGGGAAATAAAAAAAAACATATTCCAGAAAAAAAGCACAATTAAGAATGCGAAATTTAGATTTTTTCTCATGAGCCACCCTTGGACTAATAAATATTAATAACTCAGATGATATAATAATTTTTAACTTTTACTTTAAATTCTAATTTATCTGAATTTATTCTTTAATTTAAATCAACGCGTGTTGTATATAAGTGTATAATTCCTCTGCACTCATTCTTGCTACTGTGGCAGTAAACCCTTTTCTATGAGCAAAATGCGTTTTTTCTAAACCTGATAGTCTAAATAGATCAATATTTTTACCATCTCCATGCCTTTTCAGACTAATTGTATTTTGGGGGCGATCATAAGTGAAAGCAGTGATCCACCCTTTTCTAATATCAGGAAATTGTTCGGTTTTATATTTCTGGAATATTTTAAATAAATGAACACTATATTTCGGGGCTTCGGTTAAATACAATAGTACCAGAATTCCCTTTTTAGGATCTTCCTCTATTCCTTGTTTGCTTATGAATTGAACATCTAAATTCGATTTAAAATCGTTCACTATATTTTCATAAGTAGAAATTCCCTGGAAGAATTCCTTACCTATTTGTTTCATAACTAAAAACAATAATTTATGTTTATTATTATGCCGTTCTATTTTTTTATATTTCTGAAATATCTCTAAAAAGGCAGTTTTAATAAATGAATCTAACTGAAAATAAACTTCAAAAGATATTCCTTGCGGTTTTAAAAATGCACCAATTCCCAAGGTGTCAATCTCTACTAATGTAGGGATCCACGCATACACTATATTTGCTCTTTCCCACATCCCCCAATATTTTAATAATAAAGAGAAAGAACAATCACTAATACCTTCTTGGTGATGGTCAAAGGCTTTTATGTCGGGATCGTGGGTTTCACTTACATCCACTTTCCATGTAGTCGCATCTTTAAGTTCTTCTTCAGATACTTCTGCTCGTCTAAGGATCGAATCGACAGTATTATCCTTATATAAGATCAAACAAACGGAAAGAAAGTCATCTAAATGGGCTATCCCTGAATGAGTTATGATTTTTGTCATGTTAATTTACTATCATTTAATTACTTTTAACTTTTACATAGATTCTAATTTATTTGCTTCTAAATAAAAAAAGAAAATAATTTTCTATCTTCAATATTCAATTAGAAGTATTTAATAAAAAGAGGGGTACGATTTTTTTAAATGAGCTTCTGTAAAAAATCAAATATGTCGGAAAAAAATTTCACACCAGAAAGTTTATTGCAATTTTCCATGCAATCAATTAAAATTGATAGTCAAAAAACCAATATCTTTCGTATATATTCGATCATACACAATTTTTTTTAAGATCTAACTCAGAATTTGTTACTCTTTTTTAAGCCTAAAATTACGAGAAAAGGGAATAATTATTCTATATCCTCAATGTTGAATAAAGCTCGAATTTCCTCCCATCTATTCTCATATTTATATCCTAGTATAATGTATCTTTGTTTAATTTTTTTTAATATCTCTCTCTTGATATTTAATTCCTTAGTTATTTTGCAATTGTTAAAAAAATATAGAGGATCGCTATTTATCTCTTCTATTATATCACTATCATTTTTCATAACTTCAATTAAATATAAAAGACTATCATTTAGATAAGAAATAAGTTCTTTGTGGAATTTTATAGCACCTTCAGTTATATTCTCATCACTGACTAAAATCTAAAAAAATCTTAGATTTCCTTCATTGTAAATCTCGATATTGTTTAGGTTAAATAATATATGATTTACATTTGATAAATTATAAAGAAAAAAGTTCTTACTGTCATTAACAAATAAAATTAGAATAATCGAACTAATTTCTCAAAAACATCTGATAATTTATCTATAAGAGATTTATCAAATATAATTTTAGATTTTATGAATTCAGTTAGATGAATATAATTTCTATATTTTCTTATATTGTTATTAACAAAAAG
>JAAKFN010000136.1 GCA_011065045.1 Candidatus Anoxychlamydiales bacterium | reverse complement strand
TATTCTAATTCCACCCATATTATTGTTGTGGATTTCATTCTTTGAAATAGTATTTTTATGGAGGGGTCCAAATTGCCCATCAAATTGAATTCCCTCTCGTCCGTTGCCAATTATACTGTTTTTCATGATAGTGTTGTTATTACAGTCGTTACTAAACAAAATTCCTTCGAATTTGTTATTTATAATCGTATTATTCTTTATAATATTATTGCTTGAAGAAGCTGCTAATTTAATCCCGGTTGCTTGATTACTTTGCCCGTCAATTAGATTATTTTCAATAATATTTTTGGTGTTATTTATATTCAAATAAATACCAATCACGGAATTATTTGTTATTGTATTTGCTAATATAGTATTATTATCGCTATCATCTGAAAGCATGATTCCGTGGTAATCATTTTCATTCAAAGAGTTGCCTTCTATAGTATTATTATAACTACGATCCAATACTATCCCGCTACCGGCATTATTCGAAAAATTATTATTAATCAAGTAGCCATTATTAACATTTGTTAATATTATTCCTCCAAGAAATGGATTTGCCCACGATGAAGATGCAGTCACATTCCTAATAATAAAGTATACTCCTATAGAATCTTTAATCCAAATTGGATAACCGGCAAATGAACCAGTAAACGTAACATTTTCTATCACATATGGATTTGAAAAAATACCTGCACCGGATAACCAGGCATAGGCAGCTTCTCTTGTTGCCCAGTCCTGAGAACCGATATTGGTTTCATCAATTAAAATATTATTCACTGACCACGATCCAGAAATTTTTGGAGAATCCTCAGAAATTAGCTGTTCATTATTTTCAATTGATATATTGTTAAATTCCATCAAAGAAAATAACGATAGGATGATAGGCAAAACAAAAATAAGTGTTATTAACAAAATCTTCTTTCTTATCTTAAAAATTCTCATCTTCATTTCTTCACTCTTTTAAAAAAAATTATAGTCTTATTTGTAAGAAATGTTTTAAAGATTATTCTTTTTAATTATAAATTCAAAATAGCGTTATAAAAAAAAGCAAATGTATTGTTCATGCAAATTAATCCATCAGGTCCTATAAATATCGTATTAATTAGTAATTATTTAAAAAGCACATACTTAATAATAATAAAAACTCTAAAAAAGCTGAGTTTCATCGTATAACGAGAGGAGAACATTAATTTCCTTGCTTTTCGCGGTAAATTTTAATGGCTGCGTGAAGTCCATCTGCTGCTAAATTACTACAGTGCATCTTTATTGGAGGTAATCCATCCAAGGAATCAGCAACATCTCCTCTTGTAATTTTCAAAGCCTCATCTAGCGATTTCCCTTTTGCTAACTCGGTCACCATTGATGATGTCGCGATAGCTGCTGCACATCCAAATGTTTGAAATGAGATATCAGATATAATTTCTTTTCCATTCTCTTCGTTTACTTTAATATATATATATATAAGATCTCCACAAACTGGATTTCCTACTTCTCCAATTGCATCAGCATCCTTCATTTCACCCATATTTCTCGGATTCTTAAAGTGATCGAGAACTTTATCGGAATACAATCTTAAACGCCTAAATTATTATATATTTTCAATATATATAAAGAGAGATATGATTAAAAATTTGTGGTTTTAAAAAATAATTCTCTTTCTTAATTAAAATTTTTTAATAATTCTCGATAGTCCTTTTCTAACTCAACTAGTTTATTAAGTTTTTTATCCGAACTTAATGCTTCATTAGCTAAATCTACATATTCGTTAATATTTGAAAGAATTTTTACTTTCTCTTTAGAAAGGCTCTTAATTTTTCCCGTGAGACCTAAGAACTCTAAAAATTGCTCCAATGATAAGACCTTAATATTTTCTTTGAAGCTAATATTTTTTTTATCTTGTATAATTTGATTTAATATTGGTAATAAATCATTATTATCTTTTAATATTGAGACAATCATTAAAAATTGTGTTTTACTATGATATTCTTTATAACACTTATTTAAAAATACAACTGGTCTAACTGAAAGAGTAAAATCAATTGAAATCCCTTCAATTTGAAATGAGAATACTACAATTCTCTGTAGTACTTCTATATTATCTTTAAAATTATCATTTCTACTAATCTTTAAATCAGTTTGAAATTTTCTAGTTGAAGACACAAAATATTCATACTCAATGTGACAGTTTCTCAAATTAAATAAAAGTAAACAATAATATTCCAAAATTGGGTGAATTAAAAGACCTATTGCCTTTGCTCTTTTACTACAATAAGGACAACCATGATTTTGTTTTATATTTTTATAGTTAGACAGAAAATGATGACTATTTTTTTCACATATCCATTTTAATTTAACTCCACTGGGAATAGTTTTACCTCTATTTTTCATCGCTTCGTCAAATTCGTTCTTAGTCATATCAAACTCAACATCGTCTCTTTTATCTGATAATATAATACAATCGTTATATGATATTGGAGCATTTCCATAACAATGAGGACATTTAGAATCTGAATTCTTGAGTTGTCTATAGGATGGATTAAGTTTATGGCTTTTATTACATTTCCAATTTAATTTAACATCACTAGGATAAGTTTTACCTCTATTTTTCATCGATTCGTCAAATTCGTTCTTAGTCATATCAAACTCAATATCGTCTCTCCTATCTGCCAATATCTTACAGTCGTTATAAGTCAATGATAACATCTTTGGTGGTAACCAAATATCAATATCAGCATTAGGATTAATCTGCTTAAGAAAGGGAATAAAATCGTAGACAGCTTTCCAAATTGAAGTTTTGGATTGTGAATAATTTGTTAGACTCTCAAAAATGCAATTGTAATTTTGACATTTAAGGAGAGCAAAGCTAATCACCAATAAACATTTCTTAGCTGTTATTCGATTCCTCTTACCATCTTTTAGTTTTGCTATTTTAAAAAGATTATCAAAATTAGTTAATATCACCTTAAGAATTTTAATATTGTTGATACCCTCCAATTTCAAATCCATTGTATAATCTTTAAAGTTATTATGCTCAATTCTGATTAGTTTTTTTATGAAATTGACAATCACTTTAACAAAATTTAAAAAATCTTTTTTGAAACCTGCTTTGTCAACTAAATCAGTATAAGTCATACCTAATTTTTTTATCTGTTTTAAAAATGCACTAAAACCTAATCCCCCTTTAGAAGGAGGGTCTCTAACTTTCTTAATATTCAAATTCTCACCTAATTTAGGGTAAATTACTTCTCTAAAAAAATCAACTGTTAAGTGAGGATATTTTAACACCCAATCCCATCGATATCTCAAATTTTTATCATCATAAATACCTTGTTTTCTTAGAAATTCAATTTCATCATTCGACATAGGTTTAATTGGAAGAACAATCCTTTTAGAATCATCAGGTTTTCTAACTATAGGTTCATCAAGCATGGATTGAAGGGGTTTAGGCAACGATTTAGTTTCCTTCTCGTCTTTTTTTCCCTTCTCATCACTTAAATTAGTACAAATATTGAAGACAGAATCTTTATTACCATGAATATTTGGTAAAGTTGATGGGGGATATATAGGAGAGGAATTTTTATCAAATTTAGATAATGTTTTTTCTTCAATGCTCAAAATAAAATCACCTTCTTTAAAGTCCAATACCCCCCCTTGAATTAATGTCTATTAGGTAACTAAAATAATTACCCTTGAGCTAATTTTATGAAACATAGTTCTTTAATTAATGAGGGACTGATGGATTTTTAATCCTAAAATAAAAGTTAAGATTAAGTCGGAGTTTTTCATTTCAATTTACAAATGATGTATCAATCTAAGTAGAATCTAATAAAGATACTCTGCTGTAAATTATCTTCCGTCGGCTTCAACAATACATTTTTTTCCCTTAGGAGAAATAATAAGGGTTGCTTTATCAATTACATCAAGAGAGAGCCCCTCTTTCGGCAGAACGTCAAGAAACCACTTTGATATTGCTCTATAATATTTCTCCACATCATCATCATCCCTTTCAGAGGAGAAAGTGCCATTAATTAAATCAATTATGATCTCCTCTTCTGGAGTATAATGTTCAAATGGATCAAGGCGGTAACCATCTTCAGTTGCAGCTGAAGTTCTGAGGGCGTCATTTACAATTGATTTTAGTCGATTTAACTTCATAAAATCGCGAATAACTTTTTTAATTTAGGATAAGTAATTTTCTCTTTATTGGTAAAGACACCTTTTCAACACCTAACTCTTTTACATATTCAACAACGTCAATTAATTTTTTGGCTGATTGATGGAAAAAACACACTTCCTTGGGTTCTAATATCTTTACCATTTCTCGTAATTGATTTTTATCTGCATGAAGTTTTATTTTCATA
>JAAKFN010000135.1 GCA_011065045.1 Candidatus Anoxychlamydiales bacterium | reverse complement strand
CTCCTTAATATATTTTCTCGCTTTGCTGGTTTTAATATAACCTTTATATCTATTTTTGGCTATGGACTTTATTTTTTATTTCCAAGTTTATTTATAAAACATAAAGAAACAGTAGTTTAGAATTATAGATTTTTATGAAATTAAAATTATTAATTTACAATTTATTAATAATTACGACGCCATTTTAAACTAAATTTGCCCTGCTCTTCTTGTTCTTGATACTGGGTTTCAGCTTGAAAGATAAATCCATTCTTTAAATCTACTTCCACAATTATATTGGAGCTTCCTTGCTCTGCTCCTTGAGAGAGAGAAACTACGATACCCCTTGTAAGATACTTTCCAAATTGCACAGCCATCTGATCAGAAGAAGAGGGGTCAGTTGCTGAGGGTTTAATGATATTAAATCTATCTATTCCAAGGTTGGCAAGGGCATTAGAGCTAGAGAGCGACGAATCATCTAATTTTGAGCTCATAGTAGATGCTAGCTCTATTGTTTGAGATTCAGTAAGCGCGCTTAGCTGTTGCCCGAAAATTAAAAGGGCCATAATTGAGCTAGAGGGAAGGGGAGGAGATGAGCTAAAAGTTATTTTTGGACTATCTAATGGTCCTCCAACATCTGCAATAATTTTTACGCCTCTTTGATTTATTGTCGCTTGAATATCTAAAATTGGCATCTCGTTTGGTTTTCCTGTAAAAGAGACCTTTCCTTTTGTTAAATCAAAATGTCTACCAGCAAAAACATAGCTTCCCTTGAGTAGGTTTAGAACTCCTATAGTTTCAAAACTCATGTAAGTGCCACCTATTTTAAAGTTGCCCATCCATGTGGAATCGAGGCCTTGGCCATGAATTTTAATGGGATTAGTAACATCTAAATCAAAATCTAAATGTATAGGATACATTTTAGGTTTTATAGTGATATATTTATCATGGCTTTTAGATGGGTGAGAGATAAATGTGGCTTTTAGATCTGGAATAACAATAGGTAGTTTGTCAGGGATTGTCATATCTAAATAATTTGCTTTAACGTTTCCTTTTGCTGTAGATGATGTTCTATCTCCAGAAATCTCAATTATTGCTGTAGCTTTTGATCTTATCATATTTGAGTCAACACAAAGGAGATTGTCAATATGTGCTTTAAAAAAGAATGGAAAATCCTTTTTTTGAGATAAAGAAAATACGCCTTCAGCTTCAATTTTTCCATTTTCAGGATCTGAGCCTTTAAAAGACTCTAGAGTTACTTTTTCGTCTATAGCACTCATTTGAGCTGAGATATCTTTTAAAATAGTTCCTGTATAGTAATTTTCAAAATATCCATTTTCAAAAGATGAGAAACCTGACATTTTAAGGTTTTTTAAAGTATTTGTAAGATGAAGATCAGTTTTTAAATCTCCTTCTATTCTTTGAGGACCTACATTTATAAAATCTAAAAGTTCTTCAACTTTTCCATTATACGATACATCAAGATTTAGATTTTTTTGATCGTTGATATTTACTTTTAGAGAAGCTAAATCTAGATTTATTGGGATTTTTCCATTTAGTGAGATTAGCTGGGTGTTTTTAAGTTTTAAAGAGCTATTCAAGTTAAAGTAATCATTTTGAATTTTAGATTTTAAAGAGCCTGATACTTTTAGAGGGTTTTCATCACCTAGAGCTAAAATCTCTAAATTTTTTACATCTATATCTAAAAAACCATTAGCTGCAAGTTGTTTTTCTATCTCAAAGTTAAGATCAACATACCCTGTGACTTCTAGATCTAATGGATTGATGGATAGAAAATCTAAAGGAAAGTTCTTTAGAGTAACCTTTGCAATAGATTTTTTATTTGTAAAATTTATATCTGCTAAAATAGAAGAAGAAGCGAATTCAATATCAAGATCGCTTATTTGAAAAGTATCTTTTTTAGCAGTAATCGAAATTGGTTTTGGTGAAATAAAACTATCTGAAAAAAGCGTTCCCTTAAGATCTTGGATATTTAAGTTAAAATCTTTTTCATAAATTCTAAAAAAACCTTCAGATTCCAATTCTATTGGTTTTTTTAAATTAGCAATAAGTTTTAATTCATATGGCCAATTCTCTTCTTTTGTATTGGTTGAAAAAGTTATCTCGTCTATTTTTAAATCATGATATTTTAGATCGTTAAAAGTTGATTTAATATCAAATATAGGTTTTGAAAAGGGATTATCTATACTTAAGTAAATTTTTGCACTCTCGCCATAGAGAGTTTCAAAAAAATAGGTTTTGGCTGCGATATCTAAAGAGATAGCTTGAAAGTTTTCTTCATTTTCATTTTTTTCATAAAACTCGAAGTTTGCATCTATTGCAGCATTGAAAAGTTTTTTTGGATATAGAACTTCTATTGGCGCTAAATCATTAAAATTAATATTGCCTTTACCTATTAAATTTAAAGAAGAATTCAGATCAAAATTTGCTAAAAGTTTTATAGAAGGAGAAGCAATATTTAGATTTGCGATATTTAAATCAAAATTCTCAAATTTCAAATCACTTGAAATATTAAAATTTTCGTTTAATGTAAACGCACTAGATGTGAGTTTAACTTGAATTCTATCGTTTGAATAAGCTCCAATTAAACTTCCTTTGAAATCTACAAACGATACATCAGATATTGAAAAATCTTTGAAATCAAAATAGGTCTCTATCTTTTTATTTTCATAAGTTGTTTTGGATATAAAAGAGCCAAAAAGAGCATCATTTATTTTTTTTAACTCATCTACTCTTAGAGTTAAATTTGTTTTTTGTATAATAGAGTTTTTATCAATAAGAGCATCTATATATATATCGAAAAAATCATTTTTTAAAAATCCTTTGGAAATATTTATACTCGAATCATTAAGCATTGAAAAATCAAATGAAAAATTAGACTCGAGATCTAAGAAAGAAGGGATATTGTCAACTTTGAAAATATTGCCATTTGCTTTTCCCTCTAGTTTCGAAAAAAATTGATTTTCGATATTGTTAAAAGATTTAAAATTACCAGTGCTATCTATATTTAGATTAAAAGAAAAATCCCTATCATTTTGATAAAAGGGAGATAAAACTTTAGAGTTAGCTAAATATAAATTTGCTTTTGTTTTGAAAAACATATCTTTTTTATAGGCTTTTAAAAAAATGTCTAAATATGATTTTTTAAAATCTTTTCTTTTAATATTTAAATCAAGAATTAGAGCTTTTGAATGCTTTAAGAGTTTCGCCCTTCCAGATATATCCAAGCTTAAAAAAGTATCATCTATCTTCAGCTCTAAATCTTTTAATTTGATATTGTCGAAATTAATTTTTATAGGAAGAGATACCAAGAAAATGTTATCTATTGGGCTCTTGTCATCACTAGTTTCTTCTTTTACAATGCTAATATCTTGGTTAGTTATAGATGGTTTTTTCTCAACTTTAATGCTCTTTGCTTGAAAGCTCCTGAAACTTAAATTCTTTCTCAAAAGTGGCAAAAATTTAATTCTAAAACTTAGCTCTTCAATATCAAGTTTAGCGTTTTGAGTCTCAATACTCACTTTGGTTAGTATATACTCAAAAGGTAAAATACCATCCATTTTATCAAACTTCAGATCTATTCCATTACTAGTAGCAAAAGTTATCATTGCCTTTTTTATTTTTTCTTTCCCATAGCTTGTTTGAAGGGTAATTATCGAGGCTGATATAGCTATAAAAATAAATATAACTGTCCAAATACTTAGGTAATAAATTATTTTGTGATGCTTTTTTTTCTTTTTCATATTAAAAAGTTTGTCCTACACTTACATAAATTTTATAACTTGGATCTATAGCTCTTCTTCTATCTAAAGGAAAGGCTACATCTAATCTTATCGGTCCAAAAAATGAAAAATAACGAAGTCCAATACCTACAGATTTAAACCACTTTTCATTAACAGATGGATGCTCTTTAAAAGAGACAACTCCAAGATCTGTAAAAGGAACTAAACCAATTTTTTCAGTAAGTCTAATTCTGGGTTCAAAAGTAAAATAGATAGCAGATCTTCCGCCAATTGGATCGTTATTGCTATTTAGAGGGCTCACAGTCCTATATTTATATCCTCTCAGATCATCATCCGATCCTCCTAAAAATAGTTTTGTTAAAGGAAGATCAAAAACATTTGCGCCAAAAATTGAGCCTAGAGTCATTCTAATTGCTAATATAAAATTTCTGTTTTTTTCCAAGGGAATATATAAATTATATATAAGGGTCTGTTTAAAAAAGTATTTAGATGAATTTATCGTATTTTTAAAGGGCTGAGCTCTATAAATTATTGTTTGACCATGTGTTGGATTTAAAAGATTGTTAGCTGATGAAAATTTTAAAAAAGCTGGAAGAGATAGTAAAAAAAAGTTTCCGTCATTACCGCTACTTGTGATCTCATTATATTCCG
>JAAKFN010000134.1 GCA_011065045.1 Candidatus Anoxychlamydiales bacterium | reverse complement strand
TAGCTAGATATATGAGACAAAAAGGTTATAATGTCTTGCGTCCTATGGGCTGGGATAGTTTTGGATTGCCAGCTGAACAATATGCTATAAGAACGGGCACTCATCCATCTATTACTACAAAAAAAAATATTGAAACATATAAAAAGCAGCTTAAAATTTTAGGGTTTAGCTATGACTGGTCAAGAGAATTAGCAACCTCTGATGCTAGTTATTACAAATGGACACAATGGATTTTTACAAAATTATTTGATTTAGGTTTAGCGTATGAAGCAAAGATAAATGTAAATTACTGCCCTGAGTTAAAAACAATACTAGCGAATGAAGAGATTGAAGAAGGTCTATCTAAAGAGGGGGGATATCCAGTTATAAGAGTTCCTCTAAAACAGTGGGTATTAAAAATAACTAAATACGCTGAAAGACTAATAGATGATTTAGATGAAGTTGATTGGCCAGAAAATATTAAAAGACTGCAAGTAAATTGGATTGGAAAAAGCAAGGGAGCTAAGATCTTTTTCAAAGAAGCTGAAAAAGATATAGAAATCGAAGTTTTTACAACCAGGCCTGATACTATTTTTGGAACGAGCTTTTTAGTAATATCTCCAGAGCACCCTTTGGTTGATCTTCTTACAACAAAAGACAATTTGGAAGATGTCAAAAAATACAAAAATGAAACAGCTAAAAAAAGTGATCTTGAGAGAACAGATCTTGCAAAAGAAAAAACAGGTGTTTTTTTAGGATCATATGCTATTAATCCTGCAACTAATGAAAAAATTCCTATTTGGATATCAGATTATGTACTAATTGGATATGCAACTGGATCTATAATGTCTGTACCAGCACACGATGAGAGAGACTTTGAATTTGCAACAAAATTTAATCTTCCAATCAAATGTATCGTAGATCCAGACCTATCAAAAAGCGCAGAAGAGATTCCTTTAAAAGAGTTGAAAGAACAAATTCTTGCTGGAAAAAAATGTTGGTCAGGATCTGGTAGGGGAGTCTTTTCTGAAAACGATGAAGTATCATTAAACGGTTTAAGAGAAGAGCAAGCAAAAGAAAAAATAATTAATTGGCTAGAAAAGTCTAATAACGGTAAAAGAGCTATTAGTTATAAATTAAGAGATTGGCTTTTTTCCAGACAAAGATATTGGGGAGAGCCTATTCCAATTCTGCATTTTGAAGATGGCACTAAAAGAGCCCTAGAATTAGACGAACTTCCTTTAATACCTCCATCTATAGATGATTATAAACCCACAGATGAGGGCAATTCTCCTCTTGCAAAACAGACTACTTGGATTGAAGTTATAGATCCTAAAACAAAGAGAAAAGTTAAAAGAGAGATCAATACAATGCCGCAGTGGGCGGGATCCTGTTGGTACTACTTAAGATTTTTAGATCCAAAAAATGACATGGAAGCTTGGTCAAAAGATTTAGAAAAATATTGGATGCCAGTAGATCTATATGTCGGAGGAGCTGAGCATGCAGTACTTCATCTGCTCTACGCTAGATTTTGGCATAAAGTTTTTTATGATTTAAAATTAGTTTCTACAAAAGAGCCATTTAAAAAGTATCGTTATCAAGGCCTTGTTACTGCTCCATCTTACAAATTAGAGAAAGGTGGGTATATATCTGAAGAAGATGTTGAAAAGAATAATGGAAACCTCACATATGATGGAAAAAAGGTAATCACACAAATAGAGAAAATGTCTAAATCCAAATTGAATGGAATAACACCAGATGAGATGGTAGAAGAATATGGTGCTGATGCGCTTCGTTTATACGAAATGTTCATGGGACCTTTTGACAAAGAAAAGATATGGAATACAGACGCTGTAACTGGTTGCAAAAGATTTTTAAATCGTTTCTTTGACATGGTCCACTCAGAAAAAGTAACTAAGGAAAATAGTTTTGAGGCATCAAAACTATCTCACAATTTAGTTTACATAGTTACAAAAGAGATAGAAAACATGCAATTTAACACTGCAATAGCTCATCTAATGGAATTCATCAATTCTTTCACAAAACTCGAGAAATACCCCGTTCAAGCGCTGAAAATGGCCATTCAAATGTTATATCCCTTTGCTCCTCACATCTCTGAAGAGCTTTGGCAGTATTTAGGGGAAACTAAAACATTAACGTTTAGCTCAATTCCAGAAGTTGATCTAAAATATTTAGAAGAAGATCAAAAAACCTATGTTATCCAAGTCAACGGAAAACTAAGAGCTCGAATGGATCTTTCTAAAGACATCACAAAAGATGAAATTTTAGAAATAGCAATGAAAACCCCTCAAGTAGAAAAGCATTTAACAGGGGATATAATAAAAACTATTTTTGTACCTGAAAAACTTCTTAACATCGTAGTTAAGAAAAGTTGAAAATGATATATAACTTTTTACTATTCATATATCTTTTAATTTCTCTTCCAAAAGCTATTTTTGTATATATTTTTTATAAAAAGAAAAAATCTGATATTTTAAAAAGGCTTGGTTTAAAAAGTTATGAATTCAAAGCTCAAGATAAAAAACCCATTATTTGGATACATGCAGTCTCTCTTGGCGAGACAAAAGCTGCGATCTCTTTTCTTAAAAGATTAAAAAATAGCTATCCCACATCTTATATAATCATCTCTTCTACGACAGAGACGGGTCACACAGAAGCTAAAAAATCTCTTTTTTTAGCTGATAAATTTATATTTTTCCCTTTTGATTTTTCATTTACGATAAGAAAAGTTTTCTCTCAAATAAAACCTAATCTAATAATTTTTTTAGAGACTGACTTTTGGTATAATTTCATGAAAATAGCTAAAAAAAACGGATCTAAAATAGCAATAATTAGCGCTAAAATTTCAAAAAGATCAACTTCTAACTTTTTAAAATTCTCAAAATTCTCTAAAAACCTGTTTTCTAACATTGATTTAATTTTAGCTCAAAATGAGCAATATAGAAAAAGATTCTCAAACTTTTTAGATCCTAGTAAGATTTGTGTATCTGGAAATCTAAAACTTTCTAACTCTTTTGAAATTCTCTCAAAAAACGCTTTAGATAAATGGAGATCTAAGCTAAATATCAAAAATCAAAAAGTTATCACTATTGCATCGACTCATAGCCCTGAAGAAGAGCTTTTAATTAATGAGTTAAAAGATCTTCCAAACATTAAAATATTAATAGCTCCAAGACATCCAGAGAGATTTATCTCAGTCTACAATCAACTAAAAAAAATAACCTCTATCTCCCTTCTAAGTGAAATATCAAAAAATCCAAACTCAAAAGTTATTCTTATTGATGAAATGGGAATTTTAAATACCTTATATCAAATAAGTAACTTAGCAATTGTAGCGGGAAGTTTTATTGATAGGGTAGGGGGCCACAATATTTTAGAGCCTATTTTTGTAAAAACCCCTGTTTTTTTTGGTCCAAATATGTTCTCTCAGATAGAGTTTAAAAAAATTGTATTAGACTCTAAGTCAGGAAAAGAAGTCCTTATAAAAAATCTTAAAACAGAAGTATCTAAATACCTAGAGAAAGATAATCTCAGCAAACTCATAGACAACTGCTCAAAACTCAAAAAAAGCTATCAAAATATTTTAGAAAATACAACAGATAAAATAACAAATCTACTATCTATTTAATCAAATTTATTTATTAAAATTACCCGAGTTCAAAAATACTTTTAAAACACTATTGATGTTAAAAATGATCGATGCTATACTGCTTAATAATTATCGCGGGGTGGAGCAGTGGTTAGCTCGTTGGGCTCATAACCCAAAGGTCGGAGGTTCGAATCCTTTCCCCGCCATTTTTCAAAAAGAAATTACCCTAATTAAAATTTTATAGAATTCAGCTTGATATAAGCTTAATCTTATATTATAATAGTTTTTTATTTTGGCGGCATAGCTCAGTTGGTTAGAGCACCGGAATCATAATCCGGGTGTCGTTGGTTCGAGTCCAATTGCCGCTAATTTTGATAATCAGTTACTTACGGAGTAACGTTTTCAAAAACCTGATCATTATTGGTTAATATTTAGCAAAAATTTCACAAGTTTTAACAAAATTTCACAACAAATTACAAAAAGCAACAACAAGAAAATTACATAGGCAATTTATGTGTTAGAGCAAAGTAGAAAGGTCCTAATTCCTCCAAAGCACAAATGTCCTAATATCCTCCCTTTATTAGAAGTTTATAATATCCTTTCCCCCTAGGGGGAAAACGCGCGCCAGCACTTCTTTCTTGTTTAAAATTTTTCCTTGGCTATCTTTTACTAATAGCTCTTTATAATCTAATTTTTTTTCTTGATATTCTATCTCAATTATACCATCTAAAGACTCTATTATTGTAACTTTTGCTTTTCTCATAGCATGAGTAGGTCTATCTGTTTTAATTTGTAAAATCCTATTG
>JAAKFN010000133.1 GCA_011065045.1 Candidatus Anoxychlamydiales bacterium | reverse complement strand
AATCAAACCAATATCCAGAAGATACAGCTTCCTCTTCTTCTTGTTGAGAAAATGCCATTCCACCTTTAAGGCCATGACCAATACATGGAGCATAAGCAATAATAATAGATGGGCCTTTATACTCTTCTGCTTCTTTGAAAGCTCTCAAAGTTCCTACTTTATCAGCTCCCATAGATATAGAGGCAACATAGACGTTGCCGTAGCTCATCGCAATGAGCCCTAAATCTTTTTTCTGAACTCTTTTTCCAGCAGCTGCAAATTTTGCAACAGATCCAATAGGAGTTGCTTTTGAGGATTGCATACCGGTATTAGAATATACTTCAGTATCTACAACTAAAATATTAACATCTTCTCCAAGTGCTATTACATGATCTAATCCGCCATAGCCGATATCATAAGCCCAACCATCTCCTCCTGTTATCCAAATACTTGGTTTTACCAAAAGATCTTTCTCTATGTTTATTTTCTTTAGAGTCTCAGTTTTATCTTTTTCTTTCTCTAATAGTGGATTTATCTCTTCAAAAAGATCTTTAGTTATCTCTCCATTATCAAAATTTTCTAACCATTTTGAAAAAAGTGATTTTAGATTTTCAGATATTTCTTCTTTTATAGCTTTTTCAACTAAAACATGTAATTTCTCTCTTCTATATTTTTGACCAAGATAAATTCCGTAACCAAACTCTGCATTATCTTCAAAAAGTGAATTAGCCCAAGCTGGGCCGTATCCTTTTTCATTTGTTGTATATGGAATAGATGGCGCAGATGCTCCCCAAATAGATGTACAACCAGTTGCATTTGCCATAATCATTCTATCTCCAAAAAGCTGTGTTAATAACTTGAAATATGGAGTTTCTCCACAACCAGCGCAAGCACCTGAGTATTCAAAAAGAGGTTTTTGAAATTGCGAGCCTTTTAGAGTAAATTTACCCATAGCACCTTCTCTTTGAGGCACTTTCATTAAATAGTCCCAAAGTTTAGCATTTTTATCTTTAACCTCTTCTATAGGTTTCATCTCCAGAGCTTTTCCTTTAGTTGCTGGACATACTTTTACGCAGTTTGTACAACCTGTACAATCAAGAGGTGTTATTGCGATACAATAAAATAGATTTTCCATACCTTTGCCAAAAGGTTTTATCACCTTTAAACCCTCTGGAGCTTTGTCGACTTCTTCTTTAGTAAGTAAAAATGGTCTAATTGTTCCATGAGGACACACAAATGCACATTGATTACACTGAATGCAGTTCTCTGGTATCCAAGATGCTACTTGAGTAGCAAGTCCTCTTTTTTCAAAAGCTGCTGTGCCTAGAGGAAAATGTCCTCCTGGATCAAAAGCGCTAACAGGCAAGGTATCTCCTTCTTGCGCATCCATAACATCCGCTATTTTTCTTACAAATTCAGGTTTTGATAAATCTACTTCATTCTCTTTTACACTAATATCTTTCCAAGAAGAGGGGTATTTAATCTCTTTTAGCTCAGATAGAGCCGCATCTACAGCTTTTTTATTCATCTCAACTATATCTTCACCTTTTCTTGCATAGGTTTTTTCAATAGCTATTTTTAAAAGCTCTATCGCTTTTTTCATATCTATAATATTTGCAAGTTTAAAAAAAGATGTTTGCATAATCATATTAATTCGCATACCAAGACCAACTCTCTTAGCTAATTCATGCGCATTGATAATGTAGAATTTAATTTCGTTTTCAGCGATTTTTTTTCTCATCTCTAAAGGTAGCTTTTTTTCAAGCTCCTCTTCTTTAAATGGGCAGTTTAATACAAAAATCCCACCCTTTTTAATTCCTTTTAGGACATCGTATTTATAAATATATGCTGGATGATGGCATGCAATATAGTCAGCTTCAGTTAATAAATATGTCGATCGAATAAGAGAGTCTCCAAACCTTAGATGAGATACTGTAAGACCTGAAGTTTTCTTAGAATCATATGAAAAATACCCTTGAACATACTTATCTGTATTATCGCCGATTATTTTTATAGCATCTTTATTCGCTCCAACTGTTCCATCTCCACCAACTCCCCAAAATTTACATCTAACTACATCTTCTTTCTCTGTTTTAATCTCATCTTTTATCTCTAAAGAAGTGTTTGTTACATCATCAATTATTCCAACAGTGAAATGATCTTTAGGTTTTTCATTTTTTAAATTATCAAATACAGCTTTGGCGCAAGATGGAGTAAACTCTTTTGAACCAAGTCCATATCTTCCACCAACGATCATTTTATCTTTATCTTCTGCTAAACAAGCTACCACATCCAAATATAGTGGCTCTGCAAAAGATCCACTCTCTTTTGTTCTATCTAATACCGCTATCTTTTTCACACTTTTCGGAAGAGCTTTTATAAAATGCTCTTTTGAAAAAGGTCTATAGAGTCTAACTTTTACAAGACCTAATTTCTCACCTTTTTTATTTAGATATTCCAGTGTCTCTTCTATTGTCTCTGCTGCTGATCCCATAACAATTATTACCCTATCAGCATCTTTAGCCCCAACATAATCAAAAAGATTGTATCTTCTGTTTGTTAGTTTGAAGAGTTTATCCATTTCATCTTCAACAATCGAGGGTACTTTTAGATAATATGAATTTAAAGCTTCCATTTGTTGAAAATAAATATCAGGATTTTGAGCTGTGCCTTTTACATACGGTTTATGAGGATTTAAAGCTCTATTTCTATGATGCTTTATCATCTCATGATCTACTAGGTTTTTGATGTCTTCATAATCTATTACTTCAATTTTCTGAATCTCATGAGAGGTTCTAAATCCATCAAAAAAATGTAAAAAAGGTAGTGAGCTTCTTATAGATGCTAAATGGGCAATCAACGCTAAATCCATACTCTCTTGAACAGAGTTTGAGCTTAAAAAACAAAACCCTGTAGCTCTTGCTGCCATTACATCTTGATGATCTCCAAAAATAGATAAAGCCTGGCCTGCTAATGCTCTAGACGCTACATGAAAAACTCCAGGTAGAAGCTCTCCTGCAATTTTATACATATTAGGAATCATAAGTAAAAGCCCTTGAGATGCTGTAAATGTAGAGGCCAAAGCTCCTGCAGATAAAATCCCGTGAATAGTGCCTGCAGCTCCCCCTTCTGATTGCATTTCTACAACTCTAACTTCCTTATCAAAAATATTTTTCCTATCTTGAAACACCCACTCATCGATAGATTCTGCCATTGGACTAGATGGGGTTATTGGATAAATTGCACATACCTCAGATAGAGCATAAGCAATATGCGCAGCTGCTGTATTTCCATCCATCGATTTTTTGTTTTTACCCATTATAATCCTCCAAAAAAGTCTTAAACTTTAAATTATTTCTTTATGTTTATTGTATAAAAAGACTCAGTTAAATGTACAGAGTGGAAAAAATGAATGTTTTTCTTTTTTTTAAACCTTATAGAAATTGTTATCAAAAAAAATTCAAGTTGAAACGACTGCAAAGATAACTCTTTAGCTTAGAGAAAAGTGAAAACATTTACATTTTGCATTGATATTAAAAAAAATACTCTCAAATAACACTTTTTTTCTCTTCTATCTCGTTTAGAGTCTCTCTATTTTTTTCTAAACGATTTTTTGCAGCTGGATGTGTTGAAAAAATCTCATATACTTTTTTTATCCAATCAGATGTCTCTAATTCTCTTGTTATGAAAAATTCTTGAAGCCAAAGAGCTGCCTTTGGATTATATCCATTATCTTTCATTAAATACATACCATATTTATCTGCTTCATACTCATGAGATCTAGAGCCTGCTAAAATATATAATTTAGTAAATAAAGTTGTTAAATGATCTGTTACAAACTTAGTAATATCTAAGTACACCTTATCTTTTTTCATTTGTTTTTCATCTGCATTTGCTCTAAAAACATTTATACAAATATCTGTACAAATTTTAATACCAATTAAAATTAGATTTATTACAAATAGCTTCTCTATTTTTCTAGCTGCATGCCTAGCTTCTGCGTGAATAATCTCATGGGCTAAAACAGCAGCTATTTTATCTTCTTTTGAAAGATCTGCGTACCCTTTAATATTAACTTTTTCTATTCCCTCTATTATACCATCGTAGATACATATCTTTCCGCCAGGCAGACAAAGGGCATTGATTTTCGGAGATCTAATTTGAGTAAACTGCCAACTTAAACCTCTTTTTGTTTTTTTCGTTAAATCTTGTCCAATTTGTTGAACTAATTTAGAGTTTTTTTCATCAAAAGTTTTTCCACCCTCATTAACCACATAAGACGCATACATCCAAGATCCAGCGGATTTTTCAAAAGAGGTTGGAATAAACCAAAGCTGCCTTTTTTGAGTAACTGGGTTTTTTGCATAGATAAAATCATAAATCTCTTTAAAAACATCAAAAACTTTTTTTGCTGTAATTTTTATTTTAGAATCAGT
>JAAKFN010000132.1 GCA_011065045.1 Candidatus Anoxychlamydiales bacterium | reverse complement strand
TATTTCAAAAAGAAGCGGAATTTCTACGACAAAAAAATCAAAGTTTTTGTTTTTAACTCTATTATACTCTTTCTCAATTTCAATTAAAACTTTTGGATGAATTAACCCTTCGAGCTTTTTTAGTTTATTTTCATCTGAAAAGACTATTTTTGCAATTTTTTTTCTATCTATTTTTCCGTTCTCTAATATTTTTTCGCCAAGAAGATCTAAAACTTGTTTTTTTATATCAAAATCATTTTCTATTAATTCATGCACAATTTTATCTGCATCTATTGTATAAGATCTAAGCTTTTTAAAAACTTTTAAAGCTTCAGATTTGCCTGTTGCTATATTTCCTGTGATTGCAATTTTTTTTAACATCAACACTCAGCTAAATTTTTACCGATTTCAATATCAACCGTTAGGGGAACTTTAAGATCAAAAACATTTTCCATCTTATCTTTAACAAAACTTTTAAAAATTTCTATCTCATCTTCTGGCACTTCAAATAAGAGTTCATCATGAATTTGAAGGATCATATATCCTTTTAATTCTCTTTTAGTGATTTCTTTATCTATTTCAATCATTGCAATTTTTATTAAATCAGCAGCAGATCCTTGAAGGGGAGTGTTAATAGAGAGTCTTTCAGCTGCCGCTCTAATAAAGGGATTTTTATTATCGATCTCTATTATTGGTCTTTGTCTACCAGTTATCGTATATGCAATTTTCTTTTCATGAACTAATTTTTTACAGTTATCTAAATATTTCAAAATATTTGGATACCTTTCAAAATAGGTATCTATAAAAGCTTTAGCTTCTTTTATACTAATACCAATTTGCTCTGACAGGCCAAAAGCGCTCTGACCATAAATAATTCCAAAGTTTACAGCTTTAGCATTGCTTCTCATTTGTTTAGTTACTTCTTCTATGGGAAGAGAGTATACTAAAGATGCTGTAAAAGCATGTATGTCATCTCCATTATTAAAAGCCTTAATTAAGTTTGGATCTTCACTAAAATGAGCTAAAAACTTGAGCTCTATTTGAGAGTAATCAGAAGATAAATAAAACCATCCATCCTTTTCTGGTCTAAAACCCTCTCTTATTTTTTTACCCTCTTCAGATCTTATTGGAATATTTTGTAAATTCGGGTTTTTAGAAGCGAGCCTTCCTGTTGCTGTTGTAGATTGAGAAAAGCTAGAGTGTACTCTATTTGTAATAGGGTTTATCTGCTTTGGAATAGCATCTACATATGTAGATAAAAGTTTTTGATATTCTCTAAATCTTAAGATGTGATCGATAATAGGGGACTTCCCTTTTAACTTTTCTAAAATATCTGCGGATGTTGAAAAAGTAGATCCCTTTTTTTTAGGAGGCGTTATTGCTAAATCAACATATAAAACTTCGCTAAGCTGTTTAGGGGAATTAATGTTAAATTGTTTTCCTGCTTCAGAAAAAATCTCTCCCTCGAGCAGGTTAAGTTTTTTATGAATTGCTTCAGACATAATAGATAACATATCTTTATCAACAAAAATGCCATGTCTTTCCATTTTTGCAAGAACTTTGAGCAGTGGCATTTCAATATCATATAAAACTTTTTCTAAATTATTATCTTTTATCTCCTTTTCAAAAAGCTCTTTTAACCGAAAAGTATAATCAACATCCTCAGAGCAATAATTAGAAATTCTATCTAATGGAACATCTTTCATTGAAATCTGTTTTTTGCCGATTCCTATTAAATCTTTTATAGGTGTTTTAGCAATATTAAATTTCTCTAAAGTTAGAGCATCTAAACCGTGGCGCCTGTTTTGTGGGTTTATCAAATATGATGCTAAAAGAGTGTCAAAGGCGATGTTTTTTATCTCAAGGGCGCTATTTAAAAAAATATGATAGTCATATTTTATGTTGTGACCAGTAAATGAAATATTTTCGTTCTCTATTAGCTCTTTTAACTTTGCTAAAACTGTATTTCTATCAATTTCACCATTTAAAGGAATATAAAAAGCCTCTGTTTTTTTTATGCAAAGACCAACTCCTACTAATTCTGCTGATAAATAGTTCAAGCCAGTTGTTTCTGTATCAACTACTATCTCTTTTTCAGTTTTCAAATTTTCAATAAGATTGTTTAGCTCTTTTTCGCTGTTGATTAGTTGATAGTTTAGATTTTCATCTTCAGGTTTTTTTTGATCCGTAACGTCTTTTAAAAGAGTTAAAAAGTTCATCTCTTTATAAAAACTTTCTAGTTTCTCTTTTTGAGGATCTTTTAATAGATAAAAATCTATATCTTTTGGAATATCAAGATTTAAATCTAGAGTCGCTAATTTCTTGCTAAGATATGCTTTTTCTTTTTCTTGGACTAAAATATCTCTTTTTTTCTCAGATGAGACCTTTTCCAAATTGTCAAAAATACTATCTAATGTATTGAACTCTTTTAATAAGGTCGTTGCTGTTTTAGGTCCAAACCCTTCAATTCCAGGAATGTTATCTGATTTATCCCCAACTATTGCTAAATAGTCTAGTAGCTGTTTTGGTTCTATTCCAAAAAACTCTTCAACTCTTTTTTCATCGAATAGTTCATTGTTTTTATGGGCATTTAATACAAAAGTTTTATCATCAACCATCTGCATTAGATCTTTATCACTTGTACAAATATATGTTTCAAAATCTTTTTTCTTTGCCCAAGTAGCTATTGTTGCCATCGTATCATCTGCTTCAACACCTTCCAGCCTTAAAGTAGGAATTCCAACGAAGGAGCAATAATTAAGTGCCAGATCAAACTGGGGATAAAGATCATCCGGAGCTTTTTTTCTGTGCATCTTATAATCTGAGTAAAGAGTTTGTCTTGAAGCTCTGCTATCTGGGCCATCAAATACGCAAATAAAATATTTTGGTGAAAAATCATTAATCAATTTTTTTATAGAACGTATGAATCCATATAAAGCAGAAGTAGAGACTCCTGCTTTATTGGTCATTGGTCCTATTGCATAATATGATCTAAAAAGATAGTTTACAGAATCGATTATAAAAATTTTTTCCATACTACTCGGCATTCATATATTTAGAAGAGAAAAACATCTCTTTTAAAAAAGATTTAAAAATTGATTTTGTTTGAGTTAAAAATGGTTGATACCAAAGTTTTTTAGGATATAAGCTAACTACTTGATAGTTTTTATCCTCATCAATATTTGCTTTTTCTAAAAGAGCTTTTAAGGCTACTTCATACGAGCTATTTGCTACATCGATATATCCAATCTCTTTCGCTTCATCTGAATCAAATACATGAGCTCCATACTCATTTATAATCTTATCTCTATCGATATTTCTTGCATTCGCTACTATGTTTACAAATTTTTGGTATATATAATCATTTACCTTTAATATTGATTCGTCTTCATTTTGTTTCCATTCTCTAAATGGATTCATCATATCTTTGTCTTTTCCAGCAGTTACTGTTAAAGATTTAACTCCATATTTTTCCATAGCTCCATAAAAATTAAAAAATGGTCCCATTAAAGATCCTACAGATCCTACCATTGAAAAAGGTGATGTATAGATTTGATCAGCTGCGCATGCTATAAAAAATCCACCAGATGCACACATTCCATCAACATATGCATATACAGGAACATCAAATCTTTTTTTGTAAGCTAGGATATTTCTGAAAATATCATCAGAATCTGTTGCAGCTCCTCCAGGTGAGTTAATATGTAATAAAACAGCTTTTACTCTATTGTTTTTAAAGATGCCTTTTCTAGATTCAATTAACTGAAAATTAACATCTTTTGATGTTAAATGAGCTGTTCCTATAACTCCATGAACTTCTAATTGCAAAACAGCCGGAGTATTTAGTGATAGCATTTTTGTATTTCCATTTAAATCAGGCAAAATCTCTAATTTATTTTTCATGCCCTGTTTTTGATCTGGCGTAGATAAAATTGCAAAAAGTATAATACTTGGAATTAAAGCTGCAAAAACTCCAACTGTTCCAAGTAGTGTGTTAAAAAAAGCTCTAATAGCTGAAATAAATATAGATTCTCTAGCTATTTTCATGAAAATTTCCTCTGATTGATTTTTTATCTCTCATTATAACTATTTTTATCTTATTTGTAGTATCAATTTTTTGATCTTTTGATTTTCTTGTAAGAATTTATGGATTAAAAGATAATTTGTGAGGTTTTCTTTGTTTTATAGCTTAATACTATCATAGACCAGTTTTTTTTATCAAATAAAAAAACTATTTTAATAATAGCTATTTTTGATATATTTTTTGTGCGATAGAAGAGCAAAATATGTCTAAAACATTTATCCATGAATTTCTATTAAAAACTACCCCTAAGCAAGAGAAAATATTAAATATAATCTTAGAGCTAGCAAGATATTTATATAATGCAGTTTTAGGCGAGGGTTTAAAAAGAATAAAGCTAATAAAGGAATCAAAGCT
>JAAKFN010000131.1 GCA_011065045.1 Candidatus Anoxychlamydiales bacterium | reverse complement strand
TTTATCGTTTAACTCTTTTCAAAAAACAACAGAAACAATCTTTTTAGGAGGGCAATAAGTCATCGTCATTCTCAGTTTATTATAATTGTACCAATTCTGGTACGTTGAATGCAAGAAAAGGTCTGAATATTATTTTAATTGATTAATAATAAGATAGTTATAAATGATTTTTTAAAAATGGGGGAGGAGAGACGCATTCAGAACTTTTGCCTAGTCTAAGTTTTCTATTTTGTGTTATCGTAATTTTTTAAAAGTGAGCTAGTAATGAGATTAAAAAAATATCAAATTAGAAATAGTACAGCTGAATTCTTAATCTTTACAAGTCAGTCTGGTAAAAATAGTATTGAAGTGCGGGTAGAGGAAAATAATGTTTGGTTAACTCAAAAATTAATGGCGACTTTATTTGAAGTTACTGTTCCTACTATTAATGAACATTTGACGAACTTATATGCCCAAGGTGAAATTACTCAATCTGCAACTATTCGGAATTTCCGAATAGTTCAAAAAGAGGGAAATCGTGAAGTTACTAGAAATATAGATTTTCATAGTTTAGAAGCTATTATAGCCGTTGGGTTTAGAACACATTCTCAACGTGCAATTCAATTTCGTCAATGGTCAGTCAAAATACTTAAGGATTTTGCTATTCGAGGATATGTTCTAGACAAAGAACGGCTTAAAAATGGATCATTTTTTGATAAGGCTTATTTCGATAATTTAATAGAAGAAATCAGAGAAATTCGAGCTAGCGAACGTAGATTTTATCAAAAAATAACGGATATTTATGCTCTTGCTATGGATTATGATCCGAATGCGGAAGTCACGCAACATTTTTTTGCTTATGTTCAAAATAAGCTACATTTTGCTATTCACAAACATACTGCATCGGAAGTAATTATTGAACGTGCTAATAGCACTAAGGATCGAATGGGACTAACTTCATGGAAAAATGCACCACATGGAAAAATTCTTAAATCTGATGTTAGTATTGCTAAAAATTATCTTACTGAAAAGGAATTACGAGCATTAGATCGCATTGTCACAATGTATCTAGATTATGCCGAAGATCAAGCAGAACGAAACATTCCAATGACTATGAAAGATTGGGGAGGCAAGCTCAATGCTTTTCTCCAATTCAATCAAAGGGACCTTCTGGAGAATCACGGAAAAGTGACTCATGAAATTGCAAAAGCTTTTGCTGAAAGTGAGTTTGAAAAATATCGAATTGAGCAGGATCATTTATTTGAATCGGATTTTGATCGTCATATTAAGAAAGCTTTAAAGGACTTAATGAAATCAAAAATTCCTTTAGAGTAGTAACTTTTTCATTGTTTCAGAACTAAAAATCAGAATATAGCAAAATTATTTTTTTTAAGTTTTTGTTTCCTATGGAGGTGGAGAGCTCATTCAGAACTTTTGATTGGGAACAAATCAATATTAACACTAATAAATTAAAGTCATTGTTTTAAAGTAAAACAACCTTAAAATCACTGTTTTTTAGAAAAAATCATCGCTTTAAAGAAAAACAGAAAAGAAATTAATTTTTACAACAAAAACATCAATTTCTAGAAAAATCCCATAAAAATCAACATTTTAGAGTAAGATTGCCTTAAAATCACTATTTTCTAGAAAAAATCATCGTTTTAATGTAAAATGAAGGAAAAAGACACAATTGCAAAGAGAGGTGAACCAACGTGTGGCAATTAGAAATTCCCGAAGGAGCAAAACCTATAGGTTATCGTTTTTTGGTCGAAAAATATAAAATTGAGACACCAGCGCATTACAGATGGTCATACGCGGGACCAAAGTGGGAAAAGCGAAAAATAAAAATCGACAACCAACACCTTTCATTACATTTTTATCCGCGGTCCTTTCTCCTGGAAGACGATTCTTTTCGTCATCTCGAGTTCGCACTAAAACATGAAGGGTTCAATCTTTTCATAATCAATGAATGTTTTACCAATATTGCTCAAGATCAGATCGTCAATTATATTCTCAATTCCCCTACAGGTAAATATGCCCGTAAGGTTTGGTTTCTTTTTGAATGGCTAACGGGTAACCGTTTACCTATTGACGATATCGGCCGTGCTTCTTATGTATTACTCCTCGGCCCAGATACATACTACTGTGCAACCCCACGCAAAAGCCCCCGGCATAGAATTCTTAACAACCTTTTGGGAAATAGTAATTTCTGTCCTCTCATTCGCAAATCATCAAAACTCCGCTCATTTGAAGACCTTCATCTACATGATGAAATTTCCCAGCTAACCAGTCAATTTAATCCCAACTTATTGTCGCGAGCTATGCGTTATCTCTACACAAAAGAAACTATTGCATCCTGGGAAATTGAACGAGAAAAACCTGATAAAACACGATTAGCCCGATTTGTTGCCCTCTTAGAAAAAGGAGAAAAGGTGGGGGAATTGTCAAAGCGTATGCTCATTGAAATTCAAAAAGAAATAGTAGATCCTCGTTTCATGTTGAACGACTATAGGGATTTTCAAAACTATATTGGCGAAGAGCCTGCTTTGGGAGAAATGATTGTTCATTTTATTCCCCCCAAGCCCGAAGACATTGCGGATTTAATGGACGGCTTACTTACCTGCAGTTCAAACATGCTCTCCAACAACATCTCAGCGGTAATAACAACGACTGTTTTTGCATTCGGCTTTGTTTTCCTCCATCCTTTTTGGGATGGGAATGGAAGGCTACATAGGTTTCTCATACACTATACCCTTCATAAATGTGGATTTTACCCTAAAGGAATTGTTTTCCCTGTTTCAGCGGTTATGCTAAGAGAATTAACTCAATACGACAACACTCTTGAGTATTTTTCGAAACCTTTATTGGAGCTCATTAATAACTATAAAATTAATGAAAAAGGAGAAATGACAATAAACCAAGAAACCCGCGACTTCTATAGATTTATCGATTTTACTCCAATTGCCGAATTCCTTTTTTGGTGCATCAAGCAAACAGTACATACTGATTTTGAAAATGAACTGCACTTTCTCAATCAATATGATTCCATAAAACAATCATTAAAAAACATTGTTGATATGCCAGATCAACTAATAGACCTATTCATAAAATGTGTACGTCAAAACGGAGGTTCATTATCCCAGCGAAAAAGATCAGCTCATTTCCATATGCTCACAGACAAGGAGATATCCAATATGGAATCTGTCATTCAACAAGTTACCCAATGAGATACAAAACCTTGCAAACTCTCATTTGCAAGGTTTGACAATCTTTGGTAATGATGGGGGTGGAGAGACGCATTCAGAACTTTTGATTGGAAATTTTTTAAATTAGAGAATTCGCAAGCTACTAACTTCTAAATGGTTGTGTAGAATTTATTAAATTTACGTAAGATAACCTTACATATTTGTGTGCGAAAATCTTACATATGATATAATAAAATTATCTTATTAGGAGAAAAAAATGAATAATACCTTAGGAGAAAAAATTAAGCTGCTTAGAGAAGCTAAAGGTTGGCGTCAAGATGAGCTTGCTCAAAAAGTGGGGTTAAATCGTGAAACTCTCTCAAGTATTGAGAATAATCATCGTCAAATAAAGGCAGATGAACTAAGTCGTTTTGCTGATGTGCTAGGGGTAAGTGCAGACCAGCTTCTAGGTCGAATCCCTTTAGATGAAGTTAATCTTGAAAAACTTTACCCATCGGATAAAACCAAAGAAGCTATGAGAATTAGTGTACCGGCAAAAAATGTCCAAAAGTTTCGAGAAGTTTTATTGTATATCCTTAATAAAGTCGGAGCTAAGTCGAACGTAGGAGAGACTGTTCTTTACAAACTTTTGTATTTTATAGATTTTGATTTTTATGAAAAGTATGAAGAGCAATTAATTGGAGCTACCTATAAGAAAAACACATATGGACCAACTCCAATTGAATTTGAATCCATTGTAAATGAGATGATTGCAGATGAAGAAATTGAAAAAGTTAAAAGCGAATATTTTCAACGAGAGCAAAAAAAATATTTACCTCTTCGAAATAGTTGTCTTGATTTTTTATCAGCAAAAGAACTCAAACTTATAGATGAAGTTTTAAATCGTCTTGCCGATAAAAATGCTGCTCAAATTAGTGAGTATTCCCACGGAGATATTCCATGGAAAGTTACCGAAGATATGGAAGTTATCGATTACGAAACAGTTTTTTATCGGACTCCAGAATATAGTGTGAGAAGTTCAGAAGATGAGTAAATTTGCTAAAATTACAAGAGGAGATGGATTTTCTAAAGATTTAAAACAATTGCTTAAAAAATATCGTTCTCTTAAAGAAGATTTAGAAACTTTTATTAATGCTCAACTGTTTGCTTTTCATAAATTACAGATAGATAATCATGGGCTTTTTCCTATTAATAATTTAGGATTTAACTCTCCACAAGTCTATAAAGCCAAAAAGTTTGCTT
>JAAKFN010000130.1 GCA_011065045.1 Candidatus Anoxychlamydiales bacterium | reverse complement strand
GAAAATTCAGCTGATATTCACTCAGTTGCAAAATATAAATCTGTAGATGGTACTGATATAGTAACGACAGCTCTTTTATCAGCAGTTCAAAAAGGTGAATTTAGACTTGTAACGAAATTAATTTGTTTAAAGGTAGATTTAGAAGTTCAGGATCAAAATGGAAATACAGCTTTAAATTTAGCTATTATAAAAGGGTTTACTGAAATTGCTCAATTGCTTTTAGATAATAAAGCAGAAATAGAAACTAAAAATGGTAAAAATCATACCCCTTTTGCTAATGCTTGTATTTATCGCTGTAGTGAGGCGCTTGAAATGTTGGGTAAAAGAGGAGCAGATCTAAAATCTAAACCTAGAAATTGGAGTTTCTTGAGTTTAAAATCTGCTAAAACTACCAGTGACTCAGCAGCTCAAATATTTGCGACTTTGCAAAAATTAGATAAACTTTATTCATCAACAAAATGATAAAAAAAAGCTGGCAAAATTTAATTGCCAGTTTATTTTCTTTTTACAAAAATTATATTGCAGAATTTTTATCGAATTAAATCTTCTTTTAAAGACTTTCTTATTTCTTTCATTAATAATCTTTTTTTGTTCAAAAATATATAGCTAATACTTTGAGTATCAATATACAAGATTTAATTTGTAAAAAAAAATCTTTATACAGGACAAAAAATAAAAAAAATGATGTCAAATAAATGAGACTATAAGTAAATTAGGAAGATGCCTATCATCGAAAAATGATTGAAAAAATAAACTATATCACAAAGTTTATCATGGTTAGGTCTAGAATTTTGCAAAAAATTTGAAGAGTGTTCACGAAAATTAATGGTTAAGAAATTATTAAAACAGTATTTCTTTATAGGAATTAATTAATATTTGAAATGTTTATTTTTTTAAAAAAATATTGCACTTTTACATTGAACATGTTTCTTTTATATTTTATGATTTCTAAACGTAATAATTATAAGGAGCCTGACAATGGCAATTCCAATTCCAAAAGTGCAATTTAGATGCTTAAATAATCAATTTCATGAAGATCTTAGAGTAGATGTTAAAAAGATTAACGAAGAGAAATCACCTTGTAAAAAAGTAAAACTTCTAGTTCTGTTGCAATCAAAAGTATTTTCATCTCAAAAAACATGTTGTGTAAGACCGTTTTATAAAGATTCGTTATGCATTTTTACTCATAACAATACAGATGAAATTAAAAAATATATGGATATGTTATCTTTTCATCAAAAAACATTCAGTTCTGAGTGTAAAAAAGAAAAGATCAAAACAGCTTGGCGTTTTTCGAAAATGGTCTATAAAATATATAGATATTGTAAAATTTTTATTTAAAAACACATTATTGCATTGAAAAATAATCTTTTTAAAATTATGATTTTCAATCATAACAATTTGTAAGGAGTATATCAATGACAACCTCAATACCGGCAAGAAAATTTAGCTGTTTAGATAATGAATTTCATGAAGACGTTAGAAAAGATGTCAAAAAGATTGATGAAGAACCATCATCTTGTGAAAAAACAAAACTTATCTTGGATTTACAGTTAAAAATAGTTACAGCTCAAAAAGAATGTTGTATAAGACCATTTTATAGAGATTCAGTATGTATCTTTACTCAAAGTAATGAAAAGGAAATTGATCGATTTATGAAGCTATTAAATTTACATCAAAATCTATCATCTATTAAGTGTGGAGAAGCTGAGAATGAAAAATTTAAAATTGAAGCTGAAAATCTGCGCAGGATCGCTGAAGAGCTCAGAGCTAAGAAATAACTAAAACAAGAGATAGAATAATTTAAAGAAAATTATTTTAAAATATACTGAAAGCAGTTAATAAATTTTCATTAGAATTAACTTATAGTTTATATAGAATCCGTCATAAAAACATAAAAAATTATCTTCTATAGCTATTTGATAAAGCTTTTGAAGCAAGATAATCATATGTTTCAGCTGCTTCTTCTAATTTTTCCAGAACTTCTAAAATATCGCCGGTATCTTTTGTTGCTAGGTTTTCGGATTTGTCAATTACTTTAATCTTTTCCGTATCTTCGCTACTGGATGATCTTTCAGCATTAGTAAATTTATGCATATCTAATAAAATACATTCAAAAAATAAGGCAAGATTATCATAAATATTTTCTAATGAAGCTGGAGGTCGCTCAAAAGTTGTATGATTTTCATTAATACTTTTTAAAAGAGTTTCTATAAGATAATAAAAAGAAGTAGAATCAAAACATTTTTCAATTTTATTTTTAAAAAGAGCATCAATGATTTTTTTATCTTTTTCATCTAATCTACTTTTTATTACCATTATGAGAGAGTTGATTTTTTCAAAGACAGGTCCAAAGAAATTTTCTTCTTTCTCTTGAATACATTGACAAGCTAATTGTATTTTCGCTAAGACATTTAATAAATTTTCAAATGGGGAGTTTTTCAAAGTAGAAGTTTGATCATTATAAATAGAGCTATAAAGAATTACAGCTTTTTCAATAATAATTTTATTTAAACATTGTAAGGCTGTTTTATGTAGTTTAATTGCAGTAATTTTATTTAGAATTTTTTGGCAATTAAAATTTAAAGTTTTTAAATTTTTAGTAATAATTTTATCCCAAGAAATAGAATATAAATTTACATTATTTTTTACTTCCAATTGCTCTAGTTTTTCGGCTGAAATGTGCAAATGAGTTAAATTTGAACAATTTACAATCTTAATATATTTTAATTCAGCAAAATCTAAATTTTTTGAAAACAAACTTAGCCCTATTGGTTTTGAAAAAATTGTGACATTAAAAGAAAAAAAACTTTTTTCAATACGAGTAATTTTATTGCAAGACATTAAAAAGAGATTTTCCAAAACAGGGCATTGTTCATTAATTAATGTAATAGCATTATTATCAATTGAACAATTAATAAAAGTTAAGCTGACTATATAGTTTGCTAAAATTAGATTATTGAAGGCTAACTCTCCTGCAATAATCCGATGAATATTCCTTGTTTCAGATTTATAATTTAGTAAACTGTCATCTATATTTTTAAAATTTAAAGCATTATTTAAATAGGAGTCTTTGAAATTTATTCTCTTCATGATACCTCTGGTTTTGGTTCGAATATGCAAAACTAGGGATTTTGTATATCACAAAATTACTTTGCAATCAAAATATTTTTTATCTAAAAAAAAATGATTGTAAATAAACAAAAAATATTTATATATTGTTATTTTTTTTAAACAAGGAGAATTCGATGGCTAATATATCAAGATGTTTTGCACAGTATCATGATTTTAATAATTCAATAATTTTTCAGGAAAAAAAAGGACAAGTCGAAGTCACTATATACGACATGGCTTCAAAAATTATATATTCAGCTCAAGTATCCGAAGATATTTTGGATGGGGTGGGATCTGATGCAGAGAAAGCAGGAGATATTAAATCAAAAATATCCCAACTTTTCGATATAGGACATAAACCGAAATTTGATGAAATCCTAAAAAGAGTTTTTTTTACAGCAGATGCAGCTGCTAAAGAGGTGGATTATTCCTCTGTTAATAAAAGTATTGAAGATGCAATTGCTTTGCTCGAGCCAAGAGCTTTTTTTGAACCTTCAGAAAGCTCAAATTATATATGTCCTATAACTCGTATGCTCTTAAAAAATCCAGTTGTAGATAGAAAAGGACATACATATGAAAGAGAGAATATTGAAAATTGGATTAAGAGTCATCATAATCCTACTTGTCCACTTGGAGGAGAGCCTTTATCCTTATCAGACTTAAGTCCAAACTATACTCTTAAAGCTATAGTGGATGAGGTAAGAAGAACAAAGTTTGCCGTTCCCACAAAAAATTTATTTAAAGGTACGAAGGAAAATCTTGCTCAATCTTTTTTAGATCAAGCAAAATTGCTTGAAGATGAAGGTCAATATGATGAAGCTTTAGAGAGTTATCGTAAAGCTTTAGCATACACTGATAAAGCTAAGGATTATCAATATATACCTGCAATTCTAGAAAAAAAGATAGATTTTTTAAGCGCAGCATTAGCTTATCTATTTCTAGCCAAATATCAAATCGAAGAAAATGATCATGGTAAAGCTTTAGAAAGTTTACTTAAAGCAAGGGGTTTAGATCCGGATGATATTGAGCTAAATAAACCAATTGCTCTTTTTTATAAAGAAATTGGAAGAGACAAAGAAGCCTTTGACTTATTTATGGAAATAGGAGATAGATTAGCAGGAAAAAGAGATGAAATGGCTTCTATGCAGGCAATAGAAGCTTATAAAAACGCGTTAGCAATTAATCCAGATTTTCAAGAAGCTTATCTAAAACTTGCTCATCTAATTCAAGATAAACAACAAAAAGCTAATGTTTATTTAACAGCGGCTAATCATTTTTTAAAAAAAGATGTGCTTATTGCTGAAAGATTTGCAATGGAAGCTTT
>JAAKFN010000013.1 GCA_011065045.1 Candidatus Anoxychlamydiales bacterium | reverse complement strand
TCCAACTATCATAGATTTACCTTATAATCTTTAGTTTTTTCAAGCGTAGCGGTTAATATTTTTTCAGAAATTGATTTAGCATCTAGTTTTAGATCTTCAATTAGATCGTTATATCCACCGTGAGTTATAAATTGATCAGGTAGAGCAAAATTTAAAACATCAATATCTTTAATATTATTTTGAATAATAAAATTATTAAAAATAGATCCAAAGCCACATTTTATTGAATGTTCTTCTATCGTGATTACAGTTTTATGAGTCTCAAGAAGATCTTTTAATAGAGATTCATTTAAAGGTTTTATGAAAATTGGATCTAAAATTGTAGGATTCAGGCCTTGGCTTTGTAAATTCTTTTTAACCTCTAACGCTGTTTTATACATATGACCAATTGAAATAATTAAAATATCTTGCCCTTTGCTTAAGATATCAAAAGATCCTATTTTTCTTTTTTTAAGGGGCTTTTTAACCTCTATGGTTTCCATATTGGGATATCTTATTGCGACAGGTCTTTTCCAGTTAAATACACTGTTTAAAAGCTCTTTTAAAACGTTTGCATCTCTAGGTTGCACTATTACCATATTCGGCATAGCATTTAAAAAACCAATATCATAAATACCGTGGTGTGTTGGACCATCAGGACCGGAGAGCCCAGCTCTATCTATTGCAAAGATAACAGGGAGCTCTTGAAGACAGATATCTTGAAAAAGATTATCGAGTCCTCTCTGCAGAAATGTTGAATAAATACTTACTATAACTTTTAAATTTTTATTTAAAGCGATTCCTCCAGCGTACGTTAGAGCGTGACCTTCTGCTATTCCAACGTCTATACATCTATCTGGGAATTTTTCATGAAACTCTACTAGAGAAGAACCTTTAAGCATCGCGGGGTTAACAACAACAATATTTGGATCTTTTTTCGCCATATCTAAAATATGGGAGCCAAAAACTTTTGGAAAGGTAAGCTTAGATTTTGATAAAAAATCACCGGTTGTAATATCAAAAGGTTTTACTCCATGATATGATTCGGGATTAGATATCGCCTTTTCCATACCTTTCCCTTTAGTCGTTACAACATGAATTATTACAGGTTTTTCAGAGTTTTTTACCTTTTCAAAAGTATCTATCATCTTTTTTATATCATGACCATCAATGGGACCAACGTAAGATAGATTTAGATGCTCAAAAAAAATAGCAGGGCTAACTAAATTTTTAACAGACTGAGTTAATTTTTTTCCTTGGTTTGCTAGAAATTTCCCGATGTTTGGTATTTTCTCTAGTAGAGTTTGTAGCTCAGAATAGATCTTATTAGATCTGGGATTGCTAAGAAATCTAGATAGTAAGTTTTTTATATTTCCAACATTTTTGGAAATAGCCATTTTATTATCATTTAAAATGATAATTAGTTTTTTTGTATCTTGGTCAATATTATTTAAAGCTTCTAATGCGAGGCCATTAGTAAGAGTTGCATCTCCAATGATTGGAATAACATGTTCATCTCTATTTAAAAGATCTCTATTCTTAGCAAGACCTAATGCAAGTGAAATAGCGGAACCAGCATGTCCTAGATGAAAATGATCATGGATAGATTCATTAAAATGTGAAAATCCACAAAGTCCTTTAAACTGACGAAGTGTATCAAATAATTTGTTTCTTCCAGTTAAAAGTTTATGGGTATAGCTCTGATGAGATACATCGAATATAAATTTATCATAAGGGGAGTCAAATACAAAATGTAGAGCCATACTTAGCTCAACAGCTCCTAAGTTAGATCCTAGATGCCCGCCATTTTTTGATAAAACCTCAATGATTCTTTCTCTAATTTCTTGAGATAAGATGTCTAAATCTTCAATTGATAAATTTTTGATATCTTTGGGATTTGAGATTTTCTCTAGCATTAACTATCCATTATTGCATCTTTAGAATGCTCAAAATCTTGAGTTTTAGGTTTGTTATGTACATTTTCGATTTCCAAATTAGAGTTTCGATCTTTAATAAGAGTCTCGATTTTTTGTTCAGCAAGATTTAGATTTTTATTGCAGGTTTTTATTAAAAAATTAGCCTCTTCAAATAATTTGAGAGAACTATCTAAAGATACTTTTCCTTCATTCATTTTTTGCAGTATTTCATCTAGCCTTTCAAAGGCTTTTTCAAAAGATATTTCTTCTGTCATTTTTTACCCTCTACTGTAGCGTAAATTTTTCCATCAGATACCATAGCTGAAATTTTATCAGATTCATTGATATCTTTAGTAGAAAGGATAATAGAATTATCCTTTTCATTAAAGAGAATACTATAACCCTTCTTTAAAAGGTTTTTTGGATCTATAGCTTTTAGATGATCTACTAGCTTTTCTAATCTCTCTTTTTTAATTAAAAGATTGTTATTGCAGCTTAGATTTAATCTTTTTGAAAACTCACTCAGTTCATTTCTAAAATCCTCAATTTTCATTTGAGGATTTAGAGATTTTGTTTGATTATAGATAAGTTTTAAAATCTCTTTTTGAGATCTTAGTTTTTGTTTTATTGAAGAGTCTATTGAATTTTTCAGATCATCTAACATTTGCATCTGTTTTCCTAGTATAGTATAGGGAGATGTAAATACACTTTGATTTTTAAAATTATTAAGTTGAAGTTTTAGGTTCTCTAATTTATATGAAATGTTTTTTATAATTTGAGTTTCAAAATATTTCAAAGTATCTAAAAACTGAGCTTTTTCCTTTATCACAATTTCTGCAGCGGCAGAAGGCGTTGGAGCTCTAACATCTGCTACAAAATCAGATATCGATACATCTGTTTCATGGCCTACAGCTGAAATTATCGGTATTTTGGATTTAAAAATAGCAATAGCTACTATCTCTTCATTAAAAGCCCAAAGATCTTCTAGTGAGCCTCCACCTCTTCCAACTATAATCACATCTACTAAATTATATTTATTGAAATCATCTATTGCCCTCGCTATCTCTAAACTAGCTCCCTCGCCTTGGACTTTTACAGGATTCAAGATCAAATGAAAATTTGAGAATCTTCTTTTTAAAACATTTAAAATATCTTGGATAACAGATCCAGTAGGAGATGTTACAATCCCAATTTTTTTAGGTAAAATAGGTAAATCTTTTTTATGGGATTTATCAAAAAGTCCTTCGCTTTTTAGTTTTTCTTTAAGCTCATTTAGCTTTATTAAAAGATCTCCTTTGCCAGAGTATGATAACTTTCTAGCAATTAGTTGGTAGTTGCCCCTTGGAGGATAAACACTCATCTCGGCTTCAATTATAACTTCATCCCCATCTTTTGGTATTTTTTCTAAATTTTTAGCATTTCCTCTAAAGAGAGCTACAGAAATTTGAGAGGACGAGTCTTTTAAACTAAAATACATATGCCCAGATGATTGGTGCTTGAAGTTAGAGATCTCTCCACTAATCGTAATAAATGTAAAATTCTTTTCTAATAAAGATTTTATAGAATATGTAAGCTCGCTGACTGTTAAAACTTTATTTGTATATTGTGTTTGCATCTGTTTTTAGGGTGTTTCAAAATAAAAATATTAATACTTCTTAATATAACTTGAAATTTGAATCTTTTTCAATCTATAATGTAAGTTTCAGACATTTTTATATGGGAAAAATTATGGATAAAAAAAGTATAGTAGCCGGCAACTGGAAAATGAATAAAACTCAAGTAGAGGCTAAAGAGTTTATTAAAAACTTAGCTCCTCTTATTCAATCAGCTAGAGCTAGCGTATATATATCGCCTTCTTTTACAGCTCTTCAAGAATCTATTGCAGCTGCAAATAACACAAATATCATCATTGGCGCTCAAAATATGCACGATGAAACAGATGGCGCTTTTACCGGAGAGATATCAGGGGGAATGCTAAAAGCTCTAGGTGTAGAATTTGTATTGCTTGGTCACTCTGAGAGAAGACATGTTTTTCAAGAAGATAGCGTCTTTATCAACAGAAAACTACTTAGAGCTCTTAAAGATGGTTTGCAGCCAATTTTATGTATTGGAGAGACTCAAAAAGAGAGAGAAGAGAAAAAGACTGAAAGCGTTTTAGAAGAGCAGTTCTTAAAAGGCATTCAAAATGTATCTAAAGAGGATGCTTTAAATATTATTATCGCATATGAGCCTGTTTGGGCAATCGGTACTGGAAAAACAGCAACATCAGAAATCGCAGAGCATGTCCACTCTTTTATAAGAAAACTCATTGTTAAACATTTTGATAATGAAATCTCAAAAAATATGCATATCCTATATGGTGGTTCTGTAAAACCTCAAAATGTTGAAGAATTAATGCAGCAAGAAAATATAGATGGCGTCTTAGTTGGAGGAGCCTCTTTAGATTATAAAATTTTTGCTGAAATCATAAATAAAGCTTAAGGTTAAAAAAATGTCATTTCTATTTTATCTGTTTCTATTTTTGTTTTTATTTTTATGTGTCGTAACTATTTTAGTTATTATGTCACAAGAATCTAAAAGTATGGGCCTCGGCGCTGCTTTTGGAGGAGATGCTTCATCTTCTTTATTTGGAACATCAACAGCTGATGTTTTAAAAAAATTCACTGCTTACTTAATAACTTTTTTCATGGTATCTTGCGTTGTATTATCTCTTTGGACATCAGCTCTTGGTAGAGCTCAAGTTAAAGAAGTTCCAACAATGATTGAAGAGGTTCAAAAATGATCTTGCCTTTAGTCTACTACGGAAATTCAAAACTTCGCTCGAAATGCTTAGAGGTTCAAGAAATTACTGAAGAGATTAAGCAGCTATGTTTAGATATGGTAGAGACTATGGATGCTAACAATGGAGTAGGCCTCGCTGCCGTGCAAGTCGGGAAATTTTTAAGAATCATAGTTATTAGACCCGTTTTAGATGATGAAAATAATGAAGTATCTCTAGGAGATGCTGAGATCTACATAAATCCAAAACTATCCGATCCAGCTGAGAAAACTGAAAAACGTCCAGAAGGTTGTCTTTCTCTACCGGGTCTTCATGAAGAAGTAGAAAGGCCTATATCCATCCATATAGAAGCCTTAGATATTGATGGCAACAAAGTATCTAAAGAGATAAAAGGCTATAAAGCTCGGGAAATTATGCATGAAAATGATCATCTAAATGGTGTTTTATTTATAGATAGGCTCCCAGCTAAAAAAAGAAAAGAGATTGAGCCCGCCTTAAAAGAAATCAAAGCTAAGTATAATTAAAATTTTCAATATCTATATAATAATTATTTTAATTATAACGATATTATTTAATTTCAAAATAATGTATAATTATCTACAGATAATAAGAATAATTCTTAAAAAATAAAGGTAATAATTATGAGCTCATTAAGTTCAGAAACATCAACAAACCTTTTAACTAGCTTACCTTCTGGAATTCTTAATAATGTAAATCGTTTTTTAGATCTTTCAGATCAAAATGCTTTATCCAGAACCGACAAAAAAATTCATTCTGTAGTAAAAAGTAATATAGTAGCTCTTCAAGAGCTCGACTATCTTGAAAATAATATGATACCTTTAGATGGAAAGATAGTCGATTTTGATATGATACCTTTAGATGGAAAGATAGCCGATTTTGATATGATAATTTTAGATGGAAAGATAGTCGATTTTCAAATGGTTCTTAGAGACGCTGTTCAAAAACAAGATGAAGCAATACTAGCTCGGAAGGATAATGAAGATCCAGAGACAGTTTTTCAAAAAGAAACAAGAGCGAAAGAGGCAGCATTGAAACTAGGAATTGATATTTCAGATGGTAAATTGCTTGCTCAAATCGCCTTGAAAGAAAAAATTTTAGGGGTATTTAGAGACTCTCGTAATTTGAAGCCAAGCAGTGCTAATAAGCCGATATCAAGCTCTGAGATTTCATTTGAAGCTACAATTAAATTACGAAAAGATTATTTACTTAAGCTCTATAATGTTTTGCATAAGAACCCTCGTTTAAAGAATAAATATGAAGCAATATTTAAAACTCAGTTACTTCCATTGGATTCATTTACTGACTTGAATGATCCGATTTTAAACGATTCTTTAACAACATTATTTAATCGAATAAAATTTCTATTGGTGAAAGATGGCTTTGATTTTTTGATTCCTAATCCGTCAGGACCGGGAACCTTTGCTCTAATCCAACAGAATGAGAACTTAACAAATTTTGACAATCAAGAATTGAATTGGTTTTTTTTATCATTACTTGATTGGGTACAAAGTAGCTCTAAGTACATTGCAGAAAAGATAGTTTTCCGATCAAATATTAATATATTAAATGCGATGACGGCCTATTTGCACGTATCCCTTTTAAATAAAAAGCTTCCTGAGAGTTTTATCCATATTTGGGAAAAAGAATTTTTCCAACCTATTTTTAATTGTATACCCAAAGATAACCTCTTCAAATGTTTAACTGAAACAGATGCTTTTGGGTTTTCTCCTTTACAAAAAGCAGCAATAACTGGACTTGATCACGTGAGAGGATTTGCTGAGAAGCCAATGACCGAAAACGGAAATCCTCTATTTATAAAATTTCTACTAGAGCAATTAGATGAAGGTAGAAGGCTTGAAGCTCTTCAAGTTGTAGTCGATCGCGAAGGAACGACGATATTTCAGAGAATTTTACAAAGTACAAGGGATTTAAATTTAATTAAAACAATCTTACAAACTGTTTTTAAAAATCCTATTGATATGACAGATTATATTAAAGCTAATATAAACGCTTTTCAACTTAAACTTCCAAGAGATGAACATTTAACAGATTGGATTGATGCTTTGTTTAGAGATGAGATAGATAGTAATCTTTCTAATATGAATGATGAAGATTTATTTTCCCAATTACAATTTTATTTAAATAGTCGAGATGGAAGATCTCTTTTAAGGATATTAAACAAAATACCAGATAAATCTAGAAGAACCGGCTTAATTTTGGAATTATTTAAAGATAACTGGCAAAGAATGAGCTTTTATAACTTTGGTGAAGTTATAAATAAACAAGATTTTATAAGAATTTTAAAATTAGTATCTGACAATCCCTCTCAAGCTAAATTTTTACAACTTACAGATTATTATTTAATGATTAATAATGAATATGCAACAGCTATTTTAAGAAAGGAAATAGCTGCTGGAAATTATCAATATTTTGAAGGGCTTGTTCAATATGGTAGTTTAGATCATATAGTTGAGTTTATAGATGCAATACCTGAAGATATATTAAAACCTATTATACGAGATAATTTATCATTTCATCAAACGCCTGATCTTGTTAAACGTCTTTTAATTAAATTAGAAAAAGATGAGCGAATTCAGCTAATAAAAGAAACTCAGTTTTCTCCCAAGCAGATAGCGAATCTTAATTTATATAAGTTATTAGATGATCTAGATATTTTATTTGAGTGTTTATCTTTTTCCAATGTGAACAAAACAGGAAACCCATACTCATATTCAATAATGCATTGTTTAGTTAATGCTGCTAGTAAAGAGCTAGTAAAAGCTCGTCTAGATTTAAAAGAATCTCTTTCGTACGTTTTAAGGTCGTTTGAAGGGAAAAACAGATCTGAAGTTATTTATTTATTAAAAACTCGAGTAAATAGACCTTCTGTTCATCCTACAATTTATGATAGATTAATTGAACTGTATCCTGAAAGCAAAGCTAAATTAGAAGCAATGTTTCCAGGAATTAATGAAGATATGGATCCAAAAAGAAAGCGCTCTGATGAGTCTGACGAAATAGGTGAAACAGCTCGAAGAGAAGATGGAGCTAAAAAACCTAGAAAAAATCCTGGCAACGAAGAATAGCTTTTAATTTTTTACTATTTTAGTTACATTTAGCAACTTATAGTTTTAAATTCATGTTATAGCATTTAATTATTGATTTTGATAAAATATTCTTAATTAAAAAATATTTTTAATAAATAAAGACAAAGATTATGAGTTCAACATCTATTGAGTATTTAACTTCTATACCACCTGGAATTTTACATAATGTAAATCGTTTTTTAGAATTGCCGGGTCAAAATTCTCTATCTGAAACCTGCAATAGAATTCATTCTGTTGTAAAAAGTAATTTTGCAGCTCTCGAAGAGCTTAAATATCTTGAAAAGAATATGGTATCTTTAGATGGAACGAAATTCGTTTTTGAAGAATTAAATGATGCTGTTCAAAAACAAGAGTTTGCTAGAGAACTAGAGAGTACTTCTGAGCATCAACTCTTTATCTTTTTAAAGAATCAAGAAGCTAAAGATTCAGCATTAAAATTAGGTATTGATATTGCTGATGGATCCTCTGTTGCATATAAATATTTAATAAAAATAATTACCAAAGTATATGAAAATACTCGCGACTTGACATTTTCTGGAACTGAGCTGCCAAAATTTTCATATGCAGATACAATACGATTACAAAAAAAGTATTTATTTAAGCTATATAAAGCATTACGTAGTTATCCAAATTTTAAAGCAGATTATGAAGAATTATTTCAAACAAGGCTTCCAGCCTTAGAATCAATAGATGATTTTAATAATCCGATGATAGAAGAATTTATCACTATGCTGCATAATCGAATAAAATTATTAGTAATCAAATATTGCTTAAATAAGTTATCTCATCGTCTGCCAGAGCAGTTAAAATATTTCAATTCTCTTCTTAATGATACTGATGATTTTAATAATCAAAGTTGTATTAAAATCGTCTCAAAGTTTCATAATTTTATAAAATTTTTAATTTTTGTAAATTCTCGCTTTTCAAATGAGTCGTTATATGAAATTACTGATAGTTTTAATATTGCAAATATTCCTGAAGCTTTCTTTCATATTTGGAAAAAAGAATTTTTTGATCTCTTTTTAAATGGAATGCCAAAAAATGATCTTTTTAATTATTTAACCCAAGTTAGAAGTGATGGTCTCACATTATTGCAAAAAACTGCAATGATGCTTGAGCGTGGTAATGTCGCAAGGGGGCTTGTCGTCTTAATGAAACATGATAATCCTCAATTTATAAGATTTTTGTTAGAAAAGTTAGATGAAGATAAAAGATTTGATGCTCTACAAGTTGTAGTAGATAGAAAGGGGACTGCAATATTTCAAAAAATTTTGAGCTCCACAAAAAACATAAATTTAATTAAAATAATTATGGAAACTGTATTTAAAGATCCTAAAGATAGGGCAAACTATATTAAAGAAAATATAGAGGCTTTTAATCTTAGGCTTCCTAGTGATTTAGATATAAAAAATTGGATTGATACTTTGTTTAGGCAAGAGATAGAGAGAGATTTTTCAAATATGAATGATAATAATTTACTTTTTTATTTAAGTTTTTATCTAGCTTGTAAAGATGGAAAATCTCTTATATATATATTAAACAAAATATCAGATCCTAAAAAAAGAACATTGTTAATTTTGAATTTATTTAAAGATAACAAGGGAAAAGAGAGCTTTTATGGATTTAATAAAGTTATAAATAAACAAGATCTTATAAGGATTTTGAAATTACTACCTGACAATGCTTCTAAAGCTGAATTTTTACTATTTACAGGGTATTATTTGATAATTGGTAATGAAGAAAGAACAACTATTTTAAGAAAAGAAATAGCTGCTGGAAATTTTCAATATTTTGAGGGCCTTGTAAAGCATGGGAGTTTAAATAATATAGTTGAGTGTGTAGATACAATACCTGAAGAAGAATTAAAACCTATGATACTATATAGCTTTAATTTAGATAAATTAAATCAAACACATAAAGTTATTAAATTTCTTATGTCTAAATTAAAAAAAGAAGAGCAAATTGCTTTTATCACGCATAGAATATTTTCAACAAGAGAAATTGTAAAGCTCAACTTATATAAGTTATTATATGATCTAAATATTTTATATGATTGTTTATTAACTACACATGTGCAAGAGCAAGGAGGCATATATTCTTTAATGCATTGTTTATTTAATTTACCAAACAATCTTAAAAAAGGAGGAATAGATTTAAAACAAACTCTTTCAAATATTTTCGAAACGTTTAAAGGTAAGGATAGATCTGAAATTATTGATAAATTAAAGACTCGAGTTGAAAGATCGCCTAAACATCCAACAATATATGCAAAATTAATTATAATGTATCCTGAAAGCAAAGCTAGATTAGAAGAAATGTTTCCAGGTATTGATAAAGAAATGGATCCAACAAGAAAGCGCTCTGAAGAAATTGATGATGAATATGAAATAGATCGAAGTGCTGGTGATTCAAAAAAACGAAGAATTGAAGGCCCAGAAGATAAATAAACTATATAAATTGTGTTATCATTTTTTCTTGAATATCAACTATCTTATCAAAGCGATTCCACCAGAGAACCTATCATCAGTGGTTGTATGAGAATATGATACTCTCACTTTCCAAGAAGATGAAAGATAAGTAAAGAGATCAATTTTGTATTCGTTATAGGAAGGTTCATTTTTTCTATTCCAACCATGATGAGAGTGAATCTCTACTTCCCAAAATGGATTTAACCTAAAATATGCGTGAGTTAAAATAGTATTTCTTTTATCTGAAATAGGCGACGAAGTTAAAACGCTCTCTTCTCTAGAAACATCTAATATAAAATTTTCATGATTTGATTTTCGATAATCATATGATGATCTATATCTAAACTCTACTCCAAAAGCTAAATCTATGTTAACTGTCCAGCCAAGACGAAAATTTGAGTAATCTAAAGTATGCTTAAAAAGATTCCAAGCTGTGTTTGCTTTGAAATAAACAGATGGTAGATTCCAATACAGATCAAAATAGATTTTTTGAACCGTTTTAGGTATGAAATTTGAATCTAAAAAAGTATTTGCATAAAGGTTCGTTTCAAATGTTGGATACGCCCTTATATGTTTTAAAGAGTAGAGCTGGGATCTAATACCTGTTTTTATGAGATTTAATTTGTTGTAGCCATCTTCTATGCTAAAAACATAGTAAGTATCTACTTTTTCAGTAGGCTTAGTAATTGCATGATATTGAACATATGGCTCAACTATGTGTTTGTGGCGAGTATAGTTCCTATAAAAATTAGTACTTAAATTTGCTCCATATAAAAACATAGCTTGCTCTTTAGAGGATTTTAAGGGGCTTTTATTGTAATAAATGCCAACGAACCCAGCATATGGTGTAAAATTAGCAATGGAGCTCTTAAATGGCCTTGAAACGATGTTGTGAGTCTCGAGCCTTGCTGATTCAAAGTCTTGAAGAGAAGGGGAGAGCTTATCTGAGAATTCATAATCTAAATAGGATGTTAAAAAATAGTTATAAAAAATTAGATTTAGATTAGGAACTTTATAGGGTTTAAGATTTATATAGCCGGTTGGTAGATGCTGTTTTACTGTATCAAAGCTATTAACCCTTGGCCGAGCGTAGACAGAACCTATTAAAAAGTCTTCAACATGTCTAATATTGAGCTCAGTTTTTTTTGCTGTGTTTAATTCAAAATCATCACTTCTAAAATCAGAGGGCATATTAATATCAGAGAATTTATCCCAAGTTGCATCTATTTTAGTACCGCCAGATGGACTTATCGTATGATATACTCCTTGAACTCTATATCTAGTTTTCATTGTTAATTCTTTTGGAATTACATCAGTTGCTAAATAGTTTTTAGTTTGAAAAACAGTCCTTCCATGCTCCGGTAAATATTCAGTTTCAATAGCTCCTCCCAATCCATTTTTTACCTTCCATCCATTTTTTATTTTTAAGCGGTATTCTAATCTTGTCCAAATAGCAAAATCTCTCCATGAAAAAAGTCTGTATCTAAGAGAGCCTTTAGGTCCTGTGGATTTATCCCAAGTAACTTTATATCTAACAATTGGAGTTCCTAAAAACTTTTTTAAGTTAATTTTAAATGATGGTAGCCAAATGGTAGGTAGTCCAAAAAATCTAAATCTTACTCTTTTAGCTTGAAGAAGATCTTTTTTTAAAACATTTACTTTTCCAGCGTGTATATCCCAAGAGCTATCGACATTTTCACAAGTTGTGATATAAACATTTTCTACTCGATAACTACCATCGCTTTTTAACTCAATTTTATCCCCACCTAAATACCAAAATGATGCAAAGGTCTTTCCTTCGTATACTACACCTTTTTTTGTTGTAAAATCATACTCTAGCTCTTCTCCAACATAAACCCTTCCTTTGTATTGAATAAGAAGGTCTTTTTCAGCTTCAATTTTATGTATAAAATTACCGTTTTCATATTTTTTTATATATTGGATGGTTCTTGCTTGTATGCGAATATCTTCGCCTTTAATTACACCGCCTTCGTGTGTTGTTAAAATACCATCTTTATAAGAGGGGTTTCTAAGATCTATGATTAGTTCATTGGGTTTATAAGAATCGGTTTTTTTAGTTTTATCTAAAAGTTTTGTGCCTTTTGTAAGAAGTGTTTTTTTAAAAGAAGATAGAATTCTCTCTTCATCCAAGTCTAGATCTTCGTTTGCAAATAAACTAGATAGTAAAAAAATGGCAAAAAAAATTCGCATGAAAAATTCTTAATCGTTTTGAAAAAAGTATATATGATCATTGAATTTTTAAAAATTAAAGCTTTTAGAGGTATAATGGTTATTGATTTTGATGATAAATCAAGACTAACTGTATAAAGGCATTTGAGCTAATAGAACCTCACAGAGGTTCCATCATAAATGCCAAAAGTATATTTTTTTGATAAGATAGATTTTGCATTGCAAGTATCTAATAATTAACTAGATACAGACAATAATTGTGGCTTTGCTCGAGCCTTTCTGTCGCAATTCTTTCTAAAAGTGTCGCAATTAGATAGTATTGCGACATTTTAATTGACAAACTAGGCTATTGCGACATATTATAAGGGTTAAAGTGTCGCGATTCAAAAGTATTGCGACAAAAGGATATAGGAAATTATGACAAACAAGGTTTTAGAAGAACTAAATAAAATATTAAATATACTAAAGCAATTTCCAGAAGGCGCTAATAGTGAAGAGATTAAAAAATCTTTAAGTCGATCGCTCTCTTCACGTACGCTGCAGCGCTATTTAAAAATTCTTGTAGAGCAAAAAAGCCTTTCTAGTGAAGGAAAAGCTCGGGCAAGAAAATATAAGTTAACTAGCGAAGTTGTCACAAAAGAAAAGCAATCAAAAGGTTCTATTTTAATCCTTTTTAAAGAAGCTCAAAAAATTCAACTGAAAGTGACAAAATCTATTCGAAAAAGAGCTAGAGTAAACTACCATCAAAAATTTCTAGAAAGCTATAAACCTAATACCACTTTTTATCTCTCTGAATCTTTAAGAAAAAAACTCTTTGAAATGGGAAAGCATCCTGATGGAAATTACCCAGCTGGAACTTATGCTAAGCAAATTTTTCATAGATTACTTATCGATTTATCATGGAATTCTAGCCGATTAGAAGGAAATACTTATTCATTATTAGAAACAGAGAGACTCTTAGATCTTGGAATTATTTCTGAGCTCAGAGATGCAAAAGATGCACAAATGATTTTGAATCATAAAGCGGCTATTGAATTTTTGATAGAATCAGCTAATGAAATTGAAATTAATCGTTATATTATTTCAAATCTCCATGCTCTATTATCGGATAACTTGCTCCCTGATAGAGCTTGTGGATCTTTACGCTCAATTCCCGTAAAGATTGGTAAATCTACCTTTGTGCCGCTTAGCATTCCTCAACTAGTTTCAGAGAATTTCGAAAAATTATTAAACAAAGCAAACGCTATTAAAGATCCTTTTGAACAGGCTTTTTTTCTCATGGTTCAGCTTCCTTATCTACAACCTTTTGAAGATGTAAATAAACGCACTTCTCGTTTAGCTGCTAATATTGCTTTGATTAAAAATAACCTATGTCCTCTATCGTTTATTGACGTAGCACAAAAAGATTATATTAATGGTCTTTTAGGAATTTATGAACTAAATCGCATTGAACTTTTAAGAGATATTTTTGTATGGGCATATGAAAGATCATGTTTTTTATATTCAACAACAAGAAATGTGCTTGGGGAGCCTGATGTTTTTCGTATGAAATACAGAGATTCTATCGTAGAGGTTATATCTGAGATTGTGAAAAAGGGTTTGGATAAATCTCAAGCAATCTTACTAATTCAAAGAAAAGCTCAAAAATTAAAGTCTTCAAAAGACTCTTCAAGATTCATCGAAATAGTTGAAAGAGAGCTTCAAAGTCTTCATGAAGGAAGTATTGCCAGGTATCGCCTGCGACTCTCTGAATATAAAAATTGGAAAAAAAAGTGGAAATAAATCCAAGCAGCTCTTCTTTGGTCTAGAAGGATAAAAATCAAATTACTGGGTTGCTCTAATTAACATTCCAGCTAGTGCATATCTATTTTTAGGATTTGTTTTTTTAATAGCGCTAACGATTATTTTTAAGCTAGTCTCATCTTGCTTGGAAGATAGAGCTATAAACATATCTAATAAAAGTCTTGTGGATTCTTCTTTAGTTAAAGAGTAAATATTTTGAGTTTTCTCAGATTTTTTCTCAGGATTTATGCTTAACTGAATTATAATATCTTCATCTTGGTTTTTTATCCAATCAGCAATATAGCTCTCATAAGGTCCTTCTTCTTTCAATCTATACAAAGATAGATTTGCGTAATCTCTAATAAGGGGGATATTTGAAAATTTAGCTTTGTCTTTTAGAAATTGAGTAGCTTTTTCAGAAGCTAGGTTCTCCAAAAGAGCAGTAGCTGTAGGTATTAAATCGCTTTGAGGAGCGTCATAGATAGCTTTTATTAAAGATAAAAAATCATCTTCATTTAGTTCTAAAGCCTCTTTTAAAAGAGCTTCTCTAATCGATAATGATGGATCGTTTTTTATATCTTTAACCCTGTAAACAGCTAGAGGCACCATTTTAAAATACATCATTGTTCTACCGATCGAATAAAATGGTTGAAGAGCTGTATCTTTGCTATCTTTAATTAAAATAGTCTTTAAAGTATCTAAGCCTGAGCTATCCTTTAATCCGAGTAGGGAAATAGCTGCATTTACTCTAATTAATTTATTTTTAGATTTTAAAAGCATTTTTAAAGTGTTTTCAGAGCCTGTAATTTCTTTTAAAATTGAGATAGCAAATAAGTTGCCCTCCTTTGCTAACTTTTCAATATCTGCCTTTTTAGAGCTGTCTCCTAAATGATACAGGGCTCTTAGAGCTGAGAGTTTTACATTTTCTATGCTAGAGGTTGATAGTTTTGCAATATCTTTTATTGTTGATGAGTCTTTAAGTTTATAAAAGGCATAAAAAATTGCTTCTTTCTCCCCAATTGTTGAGTTTGGAAGCTTTTTTCTAATATGCTGCAAAAGATCATCTCTATTTAAATTTGCAATACTTAAAATAGTTTCTAATCTAACATCAGAATTACTATCGTTTAAAAATCTAAGTAAAAACTTTGTTGCTCCATCAGTTCCTATCATAGCAAATAAATGAGGAAAAAACGGTTTTAAAAAAATAGGAAGTTTCATCATAAGGGATTCGATTTGACCTATCGCATGGGGATGTTTTCTTTGAGCCATATGATAAGCTGCTTCTAATCTAGTTGGTAAAAAATCAGATCTCATGGCTTTGGTTAAAAGCAAATCTGTCTTATTGTCGTTTAAAAGTGATATGAAATGTAGAGATAAAAGCTGCGTTTCTAAATCTGAAGATTTTAAACCTATCTCTAGAATCTCTAAAGATATATTAGATGCACTAAGACCAGCTCCAAACATTGATAATTTTTGAGTCTCTATGTCAGAGCTATTAGCTCCATTTTTTAATAGTATTAAACTCATCTTTTGCAAGATCTCTAAATCCAATGGCTCCTTTTCCCAAGCTTTTTGATATTGATTAAGCGCTTTTTCAATTTCATTTGAGTGCATTAAATATAGAATATGTCTTTTATCAGTCTCCTCTGCAATTAAAGAAGCTGCAAAAATATTAAAAATTACGAAAAGTTTTATGAACGTTTTAAGAAGTCCCATAGATCTATCCCTACTTTTAAAAGAGAGTTTTTCAGGGTATTAATCGGCATACCCATCACGTTATAATAGCAACCTATCATGTTTTTAATTATTATGCTACCCGCTTCTTGTATAGCATATCCGGCTGCTTTATCGGAGTAATAAAATGATGAGTGATACTTTTTTATTTGGCTCTCTTCTAAGGCATGAAAGAGTATTTTTGTCTCTTCGATATCTGAGAATATTTTATCTTTATGCTTGATACATATTGCTGTGAAAACAGAATGCCATGTGTTTGAGAGCTCATTTAATATCCTAAAAGCATCTTTTGCATTTTCGGGTTTTGTATAAATTTTATTATTTGCAAAGCAAATTGTATCAGCTGATAAAACTATATCGTTATAATACTCATCTCGCATGGCTTTTGCTTTATTCTCTGCTATCTCAATTGCATATGATTTTGGGTCTTTTAAAAACTTTATTTTTTTTTCATCAAAATGAGAGGGGATGCATTTAAACTTTATTGAGAAGTAACTCAAAATTTCTTTTCTTCTAGGCGATGCAGAGGCTAAAATTAACATTTTGATTTCTCCTTTTTTTTAGCAATTAACTATTTTTGTTTTCTTCTTTGAGGATACATTGTATGGTCTCTCTCCAAAAAATGATTTATTATTTTATAATTTTTAACATTTAGGAGGAATATATATGTTAGCAAAATCAACTAGTACTACTTGTTATGTCCAAGAGGTTCAAGAAAATATTAAGTGTTTAAATGGAAGAAAAGACACCTTAGAATCAACTAAAATAACCTCCTTTGGAGCTCCTCAAATATTTGAGTTTGAGGAGAATGTGCGCGCTTGGTATCCAATATATGAGCATTATGGTAAAAAAACCTATAAAGAAACTTCTGTTTTTCAAAGAGCTTTAAGCTATATTCCTCATTTTAATGCTAATATTTGGGGTTTTAAGACTTATACAAAACTTGGAGAAGATGCAGCTAATTTAGATATGAAAAAATTTAGTAAGTTTTTAGAAGAAGATATTAAAAGAGAAATCAAAGATCTCGCCTCAAAAATTTTAGATGAGGAAAATTTAAGAGATCGGATAATGGGTTAATAAGAGGTTAGTTATTTTTATTATTTTCCTCTACTGAGAGGAGGATGTCAATTAACCTCTTAGTAGAAGGAGGAAAACATATGCTTTCTTCCTTCTAGTAGATGAGATTGCTGAGATTTATTTCTCAGGATAATTGTAATTAATTATATATATATTAAAATAATACCTTTATAAGGTTAAAAGTTTTTTATTTTTATTCTTTGCAAATAATTTAATACATAGTATCTTCTCTCATCAAATATTGTTTTACTATTTAAATTACTTTATATCTAGGAGGTATATTTATGTCAGCTACCACAAAAAGTCCTGCTGTTTCTTTACCAGAAGCTCAAGTGAGAATTGCTATTCTCCAAAAGAGAAAGGAATTGTTAGAATCAACTAATCCTATGAAATTAACAGATGAGAAAGTAAAAGCTTTTGTCGAAAGTAATCTTTGGTGGTATCCAGTCTATACAAGTTATGGACAAGAGGTTAATAAAACTCTAAAATTAGAAAATGTTGAGATTTTTGCTGTTCTTGGAAAGACAGAAGCTAATAAAGATATGCCAAAATTTAAAGCGTGGTTAACAGGCGATATTCAAAAAGAGTTAGGAAATCTAGCAGATAGAATTTCAGCTGATCAATACCATATTGCTCAAAGGGTTAAATAAGTGTTTTTTTTAGGCTTTAATAAAGGGGAGAAGCCTAGGGTTTCTTTCCTTTATTATAATTAACTAATCTTGTTTAAAATTATTTCTTTACAATTCATTTTTTTTATTTTTCTTTGAATTTAATAATTTTCATAGTATGTTATCACATCAATAAAAATGTGTTAATATTCATAATATTTCGGAGGTTTAATTATGGCATCTTTAAGCTCAGTAAAAGCATTAGAAAGCCCACTCGAAGCATCTGATATTGGATCATCAGTATCAAGAGGAGGGCTTCTCGAAAATAAGAAACAAATATTAGTAGATATGACAGAAAGTTCTTTTACCAAAACTGAAATAGGAGCGTTTAAAAAAAATGTTCGTGATTGGTATCCGTTTTATGAAAATTTTGGAAAAAATAAGGTTTATCCTGAAAGCTCTGTTTTTTGGAGAATCTTAACTTATATACCATATCTGAAAAAAATCAGTGGTTTTGATACTTTTGAAAAACTAGGAAAAGATGCCGCTACAAAAGATATTGATAATCTAACTAGATTTTTAAAAGAGGATATCCCTAGAAAAATTAACGAGGTCAATGAAGAGTTAATTCGGTGTCGAATGTCTACAGATGATAAAAGGAATTCACTTTGAATTTTATTTACAGTTTGCTTCTAAACGAGAGAAAAAGATTTTTAAATCTCTTTTCTCAAAATTAAAGCTTTGAAAAAAAACTATCTCATTGTATCTTTTATCTTAAAATTTTTATAAATCTATTAAAAGGTTAAATAATGCCAAGAGAAGTTTCATCTTCTACTAAAGCAAGTCCACCACACTCTTTAGTAGCCTCAAGTTCACCTCCCTCGAAACCGGTACCTGGAGGGACATCTTCAACTAAAAATTCTCATCAATCTTGTAAAACTCAGAAAGTCGGGTTTTTTGAAACGTTAGGTGAATCTATAAAAAATATTAAGGACGCTATATCCAAAGGTCTTGAAAAGGTGTTTTACTGTATTTTTCCCTTCTTAAAAAGTATTTTTGAAAAAAAACAGACAATTTCTCCAGTTGAGAAAAAATATTATGATTTTCAACGAAAGTTGTATCGAGTAGATTCTATTTCACTATTTCTAGCTAAAAAAGAGGTTAAAGATCTCTTGGCTGAATTTAATGCTTTTGAAAAATTAGGGAAAATTGAGCTTGAGAAAAGAGAAGCTAAGTCCATTTTTTCTAGTTTTAAGAAAAGTGAAGAACCAACTGCTGCAGAAACTATCAAAATTGGGAAAGATGCAGCTAAAAAAGATCATCTAAAATTAATTGCTGTTTTAAAAGAATATTATACTGAGCAAATTCCAAAATTAGAAGATCAATTAAAAAAAGAAAAAGAATCTAACTAATTTTTTTTATTTCTTTTTAACTTTTTTTTGGGCAATAACTGGCTCTTCAAGATCTACCCAAATAGGCGATGTCCATACTATATGAGAGTCTTGCTGAACTGCTCTTAAATAATAAAAAATAAAAGGAGGTTTATCTTCTTTTCCTTTTATTGAGATCTCTTTTAAAGCCACTGTGTCATCATAAGTAAAATTAAACTCAAAAGCATCGGGTGTGTAGCGAGTTATAATTTTATTGTTTCTTAAGAGAACGACTTCTTTTAATTTTGTAGTACCTATTACATAACCACAGATATAACGATTATATAAGAGTCCAGGTTTGGTTGCAGAAGAGAGTTCTGATCCCATAGGTTCATTTGCTACGCTAAGACCTGCTATAATTTTTTCGCCAGTAGTAGCGTAACATGATTTTTTTTGAAGCGCTTCTATTAATGAATCTCTTGTTTGATCTTTAGCAATTATCGCACTAAGACCTGGAGAATATTGCTTTTGATTGCGATCATAAAGCTTTGAAAAAACTCCTCTATCATCTAAAGCTCCTGCAACAAAACCAAATCTACAGCCCGATAGCAATGCTTTTTGAATTGATCCTTCTGGATTTTCTTTAACAGGGCCAGATATCGGTCTTAAATTACCCTCTTTAGAACTCATCTCAGATGATCCCCATGCATTGTATATCTCAACAACCCTTTCAAATTCTTCATTAAAATCTTTGAAATCATAGACAGATTCACTTCCCATTGTAAAACTTGGGATTGCTATAAGATCTTTACTAGTCAAGGTCTTATAGATTTTTTTTAATGAATTAGATCTTAAATCTTTTTTTCTTAAAATGTTTTTGTTGTCTTTTGTGAAAATTAACTCTCTAAGGCCTTCTTCTTTTATAGTTCCATTCCATTGAAGCCCTAAAAATGCTATGAATCTTTCGTCTTCATTAAATTCAGAGATTTGTGAAGCAATATTTTTCCAAATAGCTGTCGAAGTCTCTTCTTCTGAATCAAAGCAAGATGATGCATAAAATTGCATAGCTTTATCATCTCTAAAATATCTAAGGCAGTTTTCAATATTTTTGGCTGCGTCATGCTTTTCGCTCTCAGCATGAAAAGATCCCCAAAATAGACTTAAATTTGAAAAATCAAAACATTTTATAGGAGGGGAGTAGAAAAGCTCATTAGTTTTTAAATTTTTTAGCTGAATTTTATAAACACCAGGTTCATTAAAATAAAGATTGGGAAGGGTTATAAAGCCAGTTTCTGGAATAAAAAGTTTCCAGTTCAGGTTCTCTCTTAAATGTTCATGGCTAAGCTCAATTAAAGTCTCTTCATCTGCGTTGTTTGTTAAATTACCATATTCATCTTCGAATCTTACAACAACGTCAAATCTTTTGTTTCTACCTACAAAAGATGGAGTAATTATTTTTAGAGTTTTTAATTTTGTTCCTCTAACATCCATGTGAAAGGTTTCTGTCTCTGTTTTGCTTTTAACATTTATATGTAGATTAAATATTTTTTTTCTTTGTGTGAAATATTGACACTTGTTTCCTAAGTTTTCTTTTCCTTCAATAGAGCCCATACAAATAATAAGGCTCTCTCCAATTTTAATATCTCTCGGAAGTGTAAACTCATAGCCAATTTTTGCAGTCTTTGGATCTTTTATCTGTTTCGCTGCTAACTTTTTAGCATCTGGTATCTCTAGCCAGATTACATTAGATTTTTTCTTTATATCTACATTCGGAAGCTGCCAATCTATTGGTCTTTTAACTGAGTGCATTTCAAAAATAAGCTTGGTGTTTTTAGATAATGCATTTGAGGGAGTATATGAAAACCTCCAAGTACGTGTTTCTCCAGCTATTGCAAAATGAGGATCTGCTTGACATATCGATCGGCGCATTTAAAATATCTCCTAAATAGTTTATTAGAGTTATTATATCTTAATTTTTATTCTTTTGCAAGAAATCAGAGCTTACTTTTCTTTTAGAGAGCTTGGTGTAATTCTAATTTTTTCAATACACCTTTCATTTGAGATTAATACCTCAATCTCAAAGTCTTCTAAATGTATCTTCCAGCCCTTTGTTGGAATCGTTCCTGCTATATGAAAAATATATCCACCTATAGTTTCATATTCAACAGAATGTGGTATTTTTATTTTTAACTCATTCTCTAAATCAATAATGCTCATTTTAGCATCAATAATGATGCTACCAGAGGGGAGTCGCCAAAATTGCTTTTCCTCTTCTACATCATACTCATCTTCGATCTCTCCTACCATCTCTTCTAAAATATCTTCTATAGTAACTATCCCTTCAGTTCCACCATATTCATTAACAATAATCGCCAAATGAATCTTTTTATTCTTAAATTCCTGAAATAGTTTTGATATCTTTTTATTCTCAGGAGCATAAATCATAGGTTTTACAATGCTTTCTATACTTTGATCTAAAATATCTTTATCGTCATAACTTTTTGAATACACTTTTAAAAGATCTTTATACATGAGGACACCTATTAGATTATCAAGGTCTTCTCGATACACTGGAATACGAGAATAATTATCTTCTAATAGCTTCAAACATGCCTCTTTAATTGTTGTCTTTGCATCTAATACAAATATATCAATTCTCGGTATCATTATCTCTCTTGCAACTTTTTCTTTAAATGTAATGATCGATGCTATTGTATTTTGATCTGCTCTTGTTAAAGTTGTGCTAAGCTCTGATGCTCTTATCATCTCTAGCACCTTCCCCTTAACAACTATAGGCTTTTTCTTTTCATCTTCTTTTTTAAACCTTTTTAAAATATAGATTGATAAAATCCAAAAAATAGATGTGAAAACTAAAAATACTAGTATGTAAAGAGAGCTGATAAAAGCTAAAAACTTTAGAATTTTTCTGCTAAAATTACTAGAGATTAACCTTACAAAAAAATCTATAATCAAAAAGAAAAAAACAATGATTAAAGCAAATAAAAAAATGTAGCTACTATGCTTAATCTCTACCGTTGGAAAAATTGTAAGTAAAAATAAAAACGCTGATATTGCATATAAAAGATATAAAAGATGTTTTGTAACACTAACTAATATATAAAATTTTTCCCAGCTTCCTTTTAAAAGGAAGTTTTTCCAAAGAAAAACTGAGGATTTTAAAGTCTCTTTTGTCTGAAATTTCCCAAGCTTTAAAATAATTACATTAAAAGCTGTTAAAGAAAATGCTCCTATCAAAAACAAAATCAAAAAAATTAATGAATATATAAAAAGAGTTGTAGTTTCCATTTATTTTTTAAAAATATTTTTTTCCTTTAATAAATTAAGATAATAATTTTCTTTTTTTCTCATTAGCTTAACTTCTTCCTTATTAATATCATCATAACCTATTAAATGCAAAATCGTATGTATAATATATAGTGTTAGCTCATGATACGGAGTGGTTTTAAAATCAAAAGCATTTTTTATAGCTACGTCTGCGCAAATAAATGCCTCTCCTAAAATGTGATATCCAGCTGTTTCACTTCCCGGTCTATCTATAGGTTGAGTAATGCAGTCTGTCTCTTTCGGATCATTAAATAATTTTAAATGTAATTTCTTGATCGCTTTTTCATCAACGAAATGTAAAATCACTTCATCTGTTTTAATCTTCTCTTCTTTCAAGATAGCTTTTACTTGTTTTTCAACTAGCTTTTCTGAAATCTCTAAAGACGTTTGCTCATTTACTATGGTTACTTTCATATAACCTATAGATATTTTCTGAAATAAAGCATTTTAAAGAATATAAATTAAAAAAAAGATTTTTACGCTTCAATGTTACTCGGCGTTTTTGGAAGATTTGTTACTTTTTTGTTCTCGCCATCTTTCCATTTTCCCAATTTTCTGAGTACATCAATCCTTTCAAATCTCTTTAATACATTTCTTTTTTCGCCACCTTTAGATGCTTTTCCATAGCTTGGATGTCTAGACATATCAAATCCTTTTTTTATTTAATTTTTGGGATAAAAGCTAAAGTATCTGCTAGAGCATTTGGATGCTCTTTATAGCCTTTTTCTAAATTATCTTTTTTCGGCCCTGACTTGTTATAAGTAGGGGGTTTTCTCTTTTTCGGGTTTACGTGTCTTCTCTCTTCTTGCTTGCCCTGACGTGTCATTTTAAAATCTCCTTCAATTTTATAAAAACAGTATAAAATTATATCTAAAATCTTGCAAGAAATACTATTGATACACCTTAAATTTAAACATAAAGTGTATTCTTGTAAAAAAAATATTTTAATTAAAAAATTCCTTGTATAAATGCTGCAACTATAAAAGAGGATTTGAAAGCAACCCTTGGATAAAGCGAATAGATAATTGATAGTACAAAACAGAAAAAATGATTAAAGGAGTTTTTTTACAAAAAATATTAGGCTCACATTTTCATCAGTGTAACCCAATTTTTTATAAAAATCATGAGTACCTATGCTAGCTCTATGAACCTTGGTAGTAAGATCTATATGAGAACAGCTGTTTTCTTTTGCATAATTCTCAGCTGTTTTCATCAACTTTAAACCTATACCATGCCTTCTGTTTTTTTTATCCTTTTCTGGCAAGAAAACCCTTTCCTTTAGGTAAGGGATGAATTGCCAATATTAAAAAATGCTGGCTTAAATGCTTTTAAAGCCTCCGCCAGCTAGAGTAATCCACTTAGGGGTTGTTAGAAGGTGTTTTTAAACCTGTCACACTGAGAGTTTCCTCTCTGTTTAATGACAGATCACAGTTGCTACGGACTAGTGGAGTATCCGTAGGTGTGTATGTATCTCTTCCGACTAA